>NZ_JBQCIE010000111.1:0-81579 GCF_051954055.1 Humibacter sp.
CGAGATCGTCGACGAGCACCACGCCGGACTGGTCGGCGGTCAGCGCCGTCCGCACCCGCTCCGCATGGAACGTCGTCGCCGCTCGCCGTTCGACGGCCGCGTCGACGGCGCTGGCCAGCTCGCCGGAGTCCGTGACGAGCACCGCCGCGGCGAGCACGTCGTGCTCCGCCTGGCTGATGAGGTCCGCCGCGACGAGCTCGGGATCGGCCGCGGCATCCGCGACGACGAGGATCTCGGTCGGGCCTGCCTCCGAATCGATGCCGACGAGGCCGGCCACCGCGCGCTTCGCCGCCGCGACGAAGACGTTGCCCGGTCCCGTCACGACGTCGACCGGGGCCAGGCCGATCGACGGCACCCCGTGCGCGAAGGCACCGATCGCGCCGGCGCCGCCCATGACGTACAGCTCGTGGACCCCGAGGAGCCCGGCGGCGCCGAGGACGATCGGGTGCGCCCGGCCGCCGAACTCCCGCTGCGCCGGGGTCGCGACCGCGATCCCGTGCACCCCCGCCTCCTGCGCGGGGACCACGTTCATGACGACGCTCGACGGGTAGACCGCCTTGCCGCCAGGCACGTAAAGACCCGCTCGCGACACCGGCTGCCAACGCTGCTCGACGACGGCCCCATCACCGAGCGCGGTGGACGCACGACGCGGAACCTGCGCAGCACTCACCTCACGCACGCGTTCGATGGAGCGCTCCAGTGCGGCGCGGACCGCGGACGGAAGCGCGTGCACCGCTGCCTCGATGGCGGATGCCGGCACTCGCATCGACTCCGGCCGCACGCGGTCGAACTTCTCGGCCTGGTCGAGCAGCGCACGCACGCCACGCTCGCGCACGTCGGCGATCAGAGTGCCAACGGCCGCCGACGCGGCGCTGATGTCCAACTCGGCACGGGGCACGATGCGACGCAGTTCGGAGGCGTCGAATGCCCGTCGTCTCAGGTCGAGTGTTCGCACCCCGCAAGAATAGCGGGGGCCGCCTGCGTGCCCGCCCGGGAGACCGTCACACGAGGCACGCGGGCCCGAGCAGCCCCTTCAGCTCGCCGTACAGGTCGGCGGATACCGAGACGCGATACGGCAGTTCGAACACCCGCGCGGTCGTGCCCTTCACGAGCCTCAACCGCACCTCGCCGTCGCCGGCATGGCGGATGAGCATGTCCCCGAGGTTCTGCACGACATCCGTCGTGGCCCGTTGGTCCGGCATCGTGATGACGAGCGGACCGGATGGTCCGGACACGGCGGATCCCAGGTCGGGTGCGTACAGGCTGTACGCGTGCAGGTTCATGCCGTCATCTCGCATGCTCACCCTGCCGCGCACCACCACGATCGAGTCCGGCGTGAGCGTAGGACCGAACTCCTGGTACGCCTTGCCCATGAACATCACCGTGATCTCGCCGCCGAAGTCCTCGACGGTGATCATGCCGTACTGGTTGCCCGACGCCTTCGCCACCCGGTGCTGGACCCCGGTCACGAGCCCCGCGATGGTCACCGTGTCGCCGTCCTGAGTGGACTCCGACCCGGTGAGGTCGGCGATGGACGTGCTCGCCTGCTTGGCCAGCTCGAGCTCGAGGCCGGCCAGCGGATGGTCCGACACGTACAGACCGAGCATCTCGCGTTCGAATGCCAGCTTCTGCCGCTTGTCCCACTCCGGCTTGTTCGGCACGAGTGAAACCGATGCCGTCCGCGGCTCATCGGCCAGCAGCATGTCGAAGTCGAAGCCCGCCTGCCCCGTCGCCTCGACGCGCTTGTCGTTGACGACGGACTCCACCGCCGCCTCGTGCACCTCCAGCAGCGCGCGGCGAGAGTCTCCGAACGAGTCGAAAGCGCCCGCCTTGATGAGCGACTCGATGGTCCGCTTGTTCGCGACGTGCAGCGGCACCTTCTTGAGGAAGTCGTGGAAGGACTCGAAGCGGCCCTTCTGCTCGCGCGCCTCCCTGATGCCATCCACGACGTTCGCGCCGACGTTGCGCACCGCACCGAGTCCGAACCTCACGTCGTCGCCGACCGCGGCGAAGAACCCGATCGACTCGTTCACGTCGGGCGGAAGAACCTTGATGCCCATGCGCCGGCACTCGTTCAGGTAGACGGCCATCTTGTCTTTGGAGTCGCCGACGCTGGTCAGCAGCGCCGCCATGTACTCGGCCGGGTAGTGCGCCTTCAGGTACGCGGTCCAGTACGACACGACGCCGTAGGCGGCGGAGTGCGCTTTGTTGAACGCATAGTCGGAGAACGGAAGCAGGATCTCCCAGAGCTTGTCGATGGCCTCCTGGGAGTATCCGCGCTCTCGCATGCCGGAGAAGAAGCCCTCCTGCTGCTTGTCGAGCTCGGACTTCTTCTTCTTGCCCATAGCACGGCGCAGGATGTCTGCCTGGCCGAGCGAGAATCCCGCCACCTTCTGCGCGATCGCCATGACCTGCTCCTGATAGATGATCAGGCCGTAGCTCGTGTCGAGGATGTCTTGCAGCGGTTCTGCGAGCTCTGGGTGGATCGGCGTGATCGGCTGCAGGCCGTTCTTGCGCAATGCGTAGTTGATGTGCGAATTGGCCCCCATCGGGCCTGGACGGTACAGCGCGATGAGTGCCGAGATTTCCTCGAAGTTGTCCGGCTTCATCTGACGCAGCAGCGCGCGCATCGGGCCGCCGTCGAGCTGGAAGACGCCCAGCGTGTCGCCGCGGGTGAGCAGGTCGTACGCGGGCCGGTCATCCAGAGGCAGACCCTCGAGGTCGAGCTCGAAGCCCTGGTTCGCCTTGATGTTGTCGAGAGCGTCGCTGATGATCGTGAGGTTGCGCAACCCCAGGAAGTCCATCTTGATCAGGCCGAGCGACTCGGCCGCCGGATAGTCGAACTGGGTGACGATCTGGCCGTCCTGTTCCCGCTTCATGATCGGGATGACGTCGATGATCGGGTCGGATGACATGATCACGCCCGCCGCGTGTACGCCCCATTGCCGCTTCAAGCCTTCGAGCCCGAGCGCTGTATCGAAGACGGTCTTCGCCTCGGGGTCGCTCTCGACCACGGCGCGAAGCTCGACAGCCTCCTTGTACCGAGGGCTGTCCTTGTCGAACACCTGGTACAGCGGGATGTCCTTGCCCATGACCGCCGGCGGCATCGCCTTCGTGAGCTTCTCGCCCATGGAGAACGGGAATCCCAGCACGCGGCCGGCATCCTTCAGCGCCTGCTTCGCCTTGATCGTGCCGTAGGTCACGATCTGGGACACACGTTCGGCGCCGTACTTCTCTGTCACGTACTTGACCGCCTCAAGGCGACGGCGGTCGTCGAAGTCGACGTCGAAGTCGGGCATCGAGACGCGGTCCGGGTTGAGGAACCGCTCGAAGATCAGTCCGTGCTCGAGCGGGTCGAGATCCGTGATGCGCATCGCGTACGCGGCCATCGAGCCCGCGCCAGAGCCGCGGCCAGGACCCACTCGGATGCCGTTGTTCTTCGACCAGTTGATGAAGTCCGCCACCACCAGGAAGTAGCCGGGGAAGCCCATCTGGAGGATGATGCCGGTCTCGTAGTCGGCCTGCGCCCTGACCTTCTCCGGGATGCCGTCCGGGTAGCGCTGCTCGAGACCGCTGTTGACCTCCTTGACGAACCAGCTCTCCTCCGTCTCGCCCTCCGGCACCGGGAACTTCGGCATGTACTTGCCGGTCGAGAGCTCGAAGTCGATCTCGCAGCGCTCCGCGATCTCCAGGGTCATGTCGCAGGCATCAGGATGCTCGCGGAAGAGATCGCGCATCTGCTGCGGGGACTTCAGGTAGTACTCCCCCTCCGGCTCGAGCTGGAAGCGCTTCGGGTCGTTCAGGGTCGATCCGGACTGGACGCACAGCAGGGCCGCATGCGACTTGGCATCCTCTGCGTGCGTGTAGTGCAGGTCGTTCGTCGCCAACGTGCGCAGGCCGAGCTCCTTGGCGAGCCTGAGCAGATCCTGCCGCACGCGCTTCTCGAGGCCGAGGCCGTGCTCCATGAGCTCGACGAAGAAGTTGTCCTTGCCGAAGATGTCCCGGTAGTCGGCCGCCGCCTTGATCGCCTCGTCGTACTGCCCCAGCCGCAGCCTGGTCTGCACCTCGCCGCTCGGGCACCCGGTGGTGGCGATCACGCCCTTCGAGTAACGCTCGAGCAGCTCGCGGTCCATGCGCGGCTTGAAGTAGTAGCCCTCGATCGATGCCAGCGACGACATGCGGAACAGGTTGTGCATGCCCTCCGTCGTCTCGGCGAGCATCGTCATGTGCGTGTAGGCGCCACTGCCCGACACGTCGTCCTCGCCGCCGTTACCCCAGCGGATCCTGGTGCGGTCGCTGCGATGAGTGCCCGGCGTGAGGTAGGCCTCGGTGCCGATGATCGGCTTGATTCCCGCCGCCTTCGCGGCCCGCCAGAACTCGAACGCCGCGAACATGTTGCCGTGGTCGGTGACGGCGATCGCCGGCATGCCGTGCGCGACGGCGGCATCCATCAGCGGGCCGATCTTCGCCGCACCGTCGAGCATCGAGTATTCGCTGTGCACGTGCAGGTGGACGAAGGAATCGGTCGTCACGGTGCGTGGTCCTCCCGGTCGTCTGGGACCACCAGCTTAACCAAGCGGCGCCGTGTTCCAACGGCGCGATGGCGGAGGTTCGAAGACCGCGGTCACGACTCCTGCAGCACGTCGAGCGCGTGCTGCAGATCGGCCGGATACTCGGAGACGAACGTCACCCACTCCCCCGTCGCGGGATGCTCGAAAGCGAGCTGCCGGGCCTGCAGCCATTGCCGCCTCAGTCCCAGCCGCGCCGAAAGACTCGGGTCTGCGCCGTACATCGCATCGCCGACGCACGGATGTCTCTGGGCGGCCATGTGCACGCGGATCTGATGAGTGCGCCCGGTCTCCAGATGGATCTCCAGGAGGCTGGCCGCGGGGAATGCCTCGACCGTCTCGTAGTGAGTCACCGACGGCTTGCCCGCCGCCGTGACGGCGAACTTCCAGTCGGCGCGGGGATGCCTCCCGATCGGAGCGTCGATGGTGCCGGCGAGCGGGTCTGGATGCCCCTGCACGACCGCATGGTAGATCTTCTCCACCGTGCGGTCGTGGAATGCCCGCTTCAGCGCGGTGTACGCCCGCTCGCTCTTGGCCACGACCATGAGGCCGCTGGTGCCGGCGTCCAGGCGGTGCACGATTCCTGCCCGCTCCGCGGCCCCCGAGGTCGAGATGCGGTAGCCGGCCCCGGCGAGGGCGCCGAGCACGGTCGGCCCTTCCCAGCCGATGGACGGATGCGCCGCGACGCCGGCCGGCTTGTCGACGACCACGATGTCGTCGTCGTCATACACGATCTTCAGATCAGGCACGGCGACTGGCACGACCTCGACGGCCGCCTTCGGCGTCCAGCCGACCTCGAGCCACGCACCGGCGGTGAGGCGATCGGACTTGTCGAGCACCCGGCCGTCGAGCACGACTCCTCCGGCCTCCGCCACCTCGGCGGCGAAGGTGCGGGAGAAACCGAGAAGCTTCGCCACGCCCGCATCCACTCGCGACCCGTCGAGGCCGTCCGGGACCGGCAGACTGCGGTACTCGGCCATGTCAGGCACGACCGTCGACCGAATGCCCCACCTCGCCGAGCCGGACTCCGCGGGACTCCGCCCGCTCCCGCGTGTCGCCACCGTCAGTGGCATCCGTTCCGGATGCGTCCTCCGACTGCCCGGCGGTGTCGTCAGAAGGAGTGCCCTTCGTCGCGTCGCTGGCGGCTGCTGTGGAGCGCCCAGCTCCGCCGTCGCCCGGTGTGCTGCTGGACGCGGCCGGTGTCTCGGCTGCAGCGCTCTCGGCCTCGCCGGCGCTCGCGGTCGCTTTGGCGGAGCGGCGTCCGTCGAGTCCGACGCCCAGCACGGTGAGCAGAAGGAAGAGGATCATGGCGGCCACGATCGCGGAGTCGGCGAGGTTGAAGATCGCCGGGAGCAGTGGGATGCGCAGGAAGTCCACGACCTCTCCGACGCCGAAGCCCGGCGGCCGGAAGAGTCGGTCGCTGAGGTTTCCGAGCAGACCGCCGAGCACGAGTCCGAAGACGAACGCCCACACCATCGACCGGATGCGCCGGGCGTACCAGATCACGAAGATCAGCACGGCGACCGCGACGATCGAGAAGATCCAGGTCGAGCCTGTGCCGATCGAGAACGCAGCGCCCGGGTTGCGGTCGTATTCGAAGATCAGGAGATTGCCGATGATATTCTTCGGCACCCGGTACGGCAGATTCGTGACCACCCACCACTTGGCGAGCTGGTCGATCGTCAGTACGACGAGCGCGACCGCGACGAGCAGGATGATCGCGCGAACGCTGACCTTCCTGGAAGGCTTAGCCTCCAAAGCTCTGGAACGTCGGCGGGTTCTGGCGATCTCCGTCGCCGGACGCGACGGCCGCGAACTGCCCGGATGCGGCTGCGGCACCGGCGGGCTTGAAGCCGCCCGTAGACGAACCGGTGTTGTCCAGGTCGCGCAACTGGCCCTCGATGTAGCTCTTCAGCTTCGCGCGGTAGTCGCGCTCGAAGTTGCGGAGCTCCTCGATCTGGCGCTCGATGGTGGAACGCTCTGACTCCAGGGCGGTGATCTGCGCGCGCTGCTTGGCTTCGGCCTCCGCGACGACACGGGCGGCGGTCGCGTGGCCTTCCGCGATCAGCGCGTCGCGCTTCTCGACGCCCTCGCGCACGTGCTCCTCGTGGAGACGACGCGCCAGCTGGAGCAGGTTGTTCGTGCTCTCCGTCTCGTCAGCACCGGAGACGACCGGCTGAGGAGCGACGGGAGCGACCACGGGTGCGGGAGCCGGTGCGGCGATCGCCTGCGTCTGCTCGGACGACGCGTTGCGCTGCAGTTCGGCGATCCGGGACTCGGACGCCACGAGCCGCTGCTTGAGCTCGTCGTTCTCCTGGTTCAGCCGGCGCAACTCGACGACGACCTCGTCGAGGAAGTCGTCGACCTCGTCCTGGTCGTAGCCCTCACGGAATTTGGTCGGTTGGAACCGCTTGTTGACGACATCTTCCGGAGTTAGCGCCATGGCCTACCACCCTTAGAGCTTGATTTTCGAACAGAGGATAACGTTCAGCTAACGCTAGCAAAGTCGCCTGTGACACTGCCATCCGCGTGAGCCTGATATTCGCGGCTACGCCGCTCAACAGATTCAATCGGCTCGGCCATGCGAGCAAGCTCGCACGACTCTCGCCTCAGTCATCTGTGCGACGTCAGATGAACGACGACGCGATGTACATGCCGATGATGCACGCGAACATCGTCAACGTCCAGCCGAAGTCGAGTGCTACTGGTCCCAGCGACAGCGGAGGCAGCAGTCGCCGGAAGAACTTGATGGGCGGGTCCGTGACCGTGAACGCCGCTTCCGCGAGCACCAGCCCGAATCCGCGGGGGCGCCATCCGCGTGCGAAAGTGCGCACGAGATCCAGGACGAAGCGAACCCAGAGCACTACGAAGAAGAGCAGGAACACGTAGTACGCGACGGTCGCGACGATGAAGACGGCGAGGGGCACAGATCAAGTATGCGCGACGACGGCTGTGCCTACGCTGCAGCCCCGCGCCCGTCCTTTCGAGTGGGATGACTAGGCGCTGGCGAAGAACGACGCCTCGACGTCATTGCCGGCGGTCGTCGCCGAACCCGACACCATGACGTGCTCCGGCGAGAGCAGGAAGACCTTGCTGGTCACCTTCTCGATCTTGCCGCGCAGACCCTGCGTCAGACCGCTGGAGAAGTCGATCATGCGCTGGGCTTCGTTCTCGCTCATCTGCGACAGGTTCAGGATCACGGGGACTCCCTCGCGGAAGGACTCCGCGATCATCTTCGCGTCGCTGTACTGCCGGGGGTGAACCGTAAGGATCTCATTCACTTCTTGCACCGTCACATTCCGGGCCGGGGTCGGCTTGCGCAGCGGCGTGACAGGCGCCTTGGCCGGAGCAGGATGCTGGACCGGCGCGACAGGTGCCGGATGCGCAGTGGCGACCGGTTCTTCGTCGTACTCGAGCTCGTCTTCGACGAGGCCGAGGTAGGCCATCGTCTTCTTGAGCGGGTTAGCCATGGGATCCTCCGTGTGCAGCTTGAGGTCTTGCGGTCTCGCCGGTCGCCGGCGTATTCCACAGCCAGGCTAAGCACGCTCGGGCCGCTTTCCCGTTATTGCCGTGCCGATGCGAAGGTGTGTCGCCCCTTCCGCTATCGCATCGACATAGTCGCCGGACATTCCGGCGGAGATCGCTGTCGCATCCTCCGCGAGCGAACGCAGTCGTTCGGATGCCTCACGGACCCGGGCGAACGCCCGTCGCGCGTCTTCGTTCAGCGGTGCCACCGCCATGACCCCGCGCAGGCGCAGGCCGGGAGCGGCCAGCACCTGCTCCGCGAGATCGAGCATGCCGCCCGGCGCGACGCCGCCGCGGCCGGGCTCGTCGGTGAGCGCCAACTCGATGAAGCAATCGAGGTCCGGTGCACTCTCGCCCACGCCCTCTGCGGCCTCTCCGGCGCGGGCCAGGGCCGCGACTAGTGCTGGCCGATCCACGGAGTGCACCGCGGAGGCGAATGCACGCACCTGCTTCGCCTTGTTCGTCTGCAGCTGTCCGATGAAATGCCAGCGCAACGCGTCCGCCTGCGGGGTTCCACTGAGCTCGGAGGCCTTGGCGGCCGCCTCCTGCGCCCGGTTCTCGCCCACGTCGCGCACGCCCAAGTCGACGAGCGCGCGCACGAGCGCCAGCGGCTGGAACTTGGTCACCACGATGGTCGTGATCTCCGCCGGATCCCTACCCGCCGAGCGCGCGGCACCCGCCACGCTCGTCCGCACCAGCGCGAGCCGTTCGGCGAGGCCCTCACGGGCCTCGCCGCTCAGCTCCGAGGTATCGCTCACTTCAGGAAGTCGGGCACGTCCAGCACGTCGTCGTCGTCGAACGACGGGTCGTTGGCGGCCGCCTCCACGAGCTTCGAGTCGGCGTCGGACCAGGAGCCCGGCGATGGCACATCCTCGTCCTCGAGGGCCTGCGTGTCGACGAGCTCCGTTCCGGACGATGCCTGATCGGATCCCGTCGCCACGAAGGTGGAGCGGCGCACGTCGACGGCCTTCGGCTGCGGCTCTCCGCCATCGAACCCCGCGGCGATCACGGTCACGCGCACCTCGTCGCCGAGTGTGTCGTCGATGACGGCGCCGAAGATGATGTTGGCCTCCGGGTGCACCGCTTCCTGCACGAGACGGGCCGCGTCGTTGATCTCGAAGATGCCGAGGTTGGACCCGCCCTGGATCGACAGCAGGACACCGCGCGCACCCTCGATGCTGGCCTCGAGAAGCGGTGACGCGACGGCGAGTTCCGCCGCCTTGATCGCGCGGTCGGCACCTCGGGATGACCCGATGCCCATGAGCGCCGAACCCGCTCCGTGCATGACGGACTTGACGTCGGCGAAGTCGAGATTGATGAGACCCGGCGTCGTGATCAGATCGGTGATGCCCTGAACACCGGCGAGGAGCACCTGGTCGGCTGTCGCGAAGGCCTCGAGCATGCTGATGCCGCGGTCGCTGATCTCCAGCAGCCGGTCGTTCGGCACCACGATGAGGGTGTCGACCTCTTCCTTCAGTCGAGCGACGCCGGCCTCCGCCTGGTCCTGTCGGCGCTTGCCCTCGAAGCCGAACGGCTTGGTGACGACACCGATGGTGAGCGCGCCGATCGACTTCGCGATGCGGGCGACCACCGGGGCACCGCCGGTTCCGGTACCGCCGCCCTCGCCCGCCGTGACGAAGACCATATCGGCGCCGGTGAGCGCCTCCTCGATCTCCTCCGCGTGGTCCTCCGCCGCGCGACGGCCGACCTCGGGGTCGGCACCGGCGCCGAGGCCGCGCGTGATCTCACGGCCCACGTCGAGCTTGACGTCGGCGTCGCTCATCAGCAGCGCCTGGGCATCCGTATTGATGGCGATGAACTCGACGCCGCGAAGCCCGAGTTCGATCATGCGGTTGACGGCGTTGACGCCGCCACCACCGATGCCGACGACCTTGATCACGGCGAGGTAGTTCTGGTTTGTACTCACGACGGGCTCCCCTGGCGAATGCTGGCAACCTTCAACTTCAAGTCGAGGCTTAAAGTTATGCTCGGTATGCATTTACTACGCCTGACGTTAAGCGCGGCCGTCTCCCCCGTCGCGCAGATCTGCCGCGTGTCGCCCGACCGACGCACGAGGTCGCGTGATCCGGTGCCGGGCGCTCCCGTTTCGGAGCGTCGAGTCAGCGCGTGACGGGGCTGTTCGGGGCGGAGACGTCGTAGACGGATGCCCCGGGCACAGCTTTCAAAAGATCCGCCAGCACGACCGACTTCTCCGCCGAATCCTCCGGTCCGCCCCAGACGACGGTGACGCCGGACGTGAGCTTGAGGGTGACGTCCTGCGCGCCCGTCGCACTCGCGCTGTCCACCTCGGTGAGCATGCCTGCCGGGAGTGCCGCCAGCACGTTACCGATCGCGGCGAACTCCTTCTGCCTGGACTGCTCGGAGGCGTCTTCGGGGATCGAGATGAGCGGGTAGCCGCCCGGCCGCTCGGGCGTGGTCTGCATCACCACGTGCGCCTGGTCGACGAGCTCGTATCCCGTCGACACCTTCAGAAGGCCGATCGGAACACGCTCGACGATGCGCACGACGAGGGTGCCTGGCGGGTCGGCCTCCGTGCTGAAACTGCGGATGAGCGGGAAGGCCGCCAGTTCTTTGCGCACCTTGCCGTAGTCGATCAGTGGGAGCGGTGTGCCCAGTTGTGCATCGAGCGCGTGCTGAACGGCCTTGGCGTCGACGCGCTGAACGCCGACGACCTGAATGGTCCGGAGTGCCATTGCGGGTGAGAGCGAGACGAGAGCGGCAGCGAGCAGCACGAGGACGACGGAGCCGATGCCGATCAGCCAGGCGAGGCGCCGACGGCGGGAGGCTCGTGTGAACCGTTTCATCTCCGCGCGTTCGTACCTGCGGCGTTCGCGGGCAGCGGCCCGAACACTGGGCGATGGGGCGTCGGGCTTGTCACGCCCAGCGGGCTTGTCTGTTCGCGCCGGCTTTTCCGCCCGCGCGGGTCTGTCCGTGCGAGCGGGCTTCTCGGAACGCGCGGGCTTGTCCGTGCGAATGGGCTTGTCCGTGGTCGTGAGCTTGTCGGCGGCCCTGCGCCGGTCCGACCGTCGCTCCGTCTTCGTCCGTTCGGTCTTCGCGTCGGTCGGAGCGCCCTTCGACGGGGGAACGACGCGGATCGGCGCGGTGTCCGCGTCAGGTTCGGCAACGTCCGTTCTCGCGTCGCTCGGCGCATCCAGTACCGCGGTCGGTACGTCCTGCCGGTTCGCTGTGGCACGCTGCACACGCGCCGGCCGACGCGCCGCCGCGTTCTCGAAACCCTGGGGACGCCTCACGCGTCAGCCGTTCGACCGTCGCAGGGATTCGAGCAGCTGCGGCACGATGAGGTTCACGTTGCCGCAGCCGAGCGTGATCACGAAGTCGCCGTCCCGTGCGAAGTCGGCCGTGAAGTCGGCGGCCTGCTGCCAGTCCGGGATGTAGGCGACCCGGGACCCATCGCGGAAGCGCTCGGAGACCAGTGCGCCGGTCACGCCGGGCACGGGGTCTTCTCGTGCGCCGAAGACGTCGAGCACGACCGTCTCGTCCGCGTAGCGCTCGAGCGTCTCGGCGAACTCCGCGGCGAGCCGCTGCGTGCGGCTGTAGGTGTGCGGCTGATGCACGGCGATGATGCGACCGTCGCCGACGACTGTGCGTGCCGCTTCGAGCACCGCTCGCACCTCTGTCGGGTGATGAGCGTAGTCGTCGTAGACGCTCACTCCGCGGATCGTCCCGTGCAGTTCGAAGCGGCGGTGCGTTCCGCCGTACGCCTGCAGCGCACCGACCGCGCGCTCCGGCTCGATGCCGAGGTGGGTGAGCACCGCGAACGCTCCGGCCGAGTTGTGGGCGTGGTGGCGTCCCGGCACTCTCAGCCGCGCCCGGTACTCGACGCCGTTCCAGCTCAGCGTGAAGGCGACCGGACCGTCCGTGGTGATGTCCGTGACGCGCACGTCTGCGCCTTCGGCCTCGCCGAACGTGACGAGGTTCCGGTTGCCGATGCGCGACGTCACGGCTCTTGCACCCTCGTCGTCTGCGGAGATCACGACGAGCTCGCGCGCGTGGTCGGCGAACGCGACGAAGGCATCCTGCACCGCCTGGTACGAGCCGTAGTGGTCGAGGTGGTCGTCATCGATGTTCAGGATGAGCGCCACGGCCGCGTCGTAGAGCAGGAACGAGCCGTCGGACTCGTCGGCCTCGATCACGAACACGCCGGACTCGCCGTGCCTGGCACTCGTCTCCAGCCCCTCGATCACCGCCCCGTTCACGAAGCTCGGGTCTTCTCCGAGCTCGACCAGGGCGGTGGCGATCATGCCCGTCGTGCCTGACTTGCCGTGCGCGCCGGCGACCGCGACGAGCCTGCTGGACCGGGTGAGCCACGCGAGGGCCTGGGAGCGGTGCAGAACCGGGATGCCGTGAGCGAGCGCGTACTGGTACTCCGGGTTGTCCTGCCACAGCGCACCGGTCACGACGAGCGTGTCGGCCTCTCCGACGTTCGCGGCGTCATGACCGATGCGCACGTCGGCTCCGAGCTCGCGAAGGGCTCGGGTGTACTCGCTCTCGGCACGATCGGAACCGCTGACCGGGATCCCCGCCTGCAGGAAGAGCCGCGCGATGCCGTTCATCCCTGAGCCGCCGATGCCGACGAAGTGGGCTCGCCCGATCGCTTGCGGAAGCGGCATGGTCGGGTCGGGCTTGATCACGGTGCTTCAGGCATCCTGTCTGTCGTGGGAGGGTCTGCTCGGGTCTCTCCAGTATGCGGTCAGTGCCCTGTGCGTCAGCGGCGACCCGCTCTGGCCGAGCCGACTGCGTCGCGCTGGGCCTTCCGGATCAGGGCTACCATGCGCTCGGCGCCGTCGCGCACGCCCACGGTCGCCGCGGCCGTGGCCATGGCGCGCAGCCGCTCGTCATCGTGCAGCAGCGGGACGACCGATGCCCGCACCCACTCCGGAGTGAACCGTGCGTCGTCCACGAGGATCGCCCCGCCCGCCTGGACGACGCCGGCGGCGTTGAACCGTTGCTCGCCGTTGCCCACCGGATACGGCACGTAGATCGCCGGGATGCCCAGAGCCGCGAGTTCGCTGACAGTCGCCGCGCCCGCGCGGGAGATGGCGACATCGGCGATCGCCAGCGCCAGATCCATGCGGTCGCAGTAGTCGATGAGGTGGTAGCCGGCCACCTCAGGGTCGTGGAACTCGGCGGCACCGCCCTGGATGTGCACCACCTGGAACCCGGCGTCGGTCAGCTCGCCCGCCGAGGCGACCGCCGTGGCATTGACGCTGCGCGCGCCGAGGGATCCTCCGGTGATCAGCACGGTGGGCCGGTCGGCGAGTCCGAAGTACTCCAGCGACTCCGATCTGCGCGCGACTCGGTCGAGGTCCTCGATCTCACGGCGCAACGGCATGCCCACGAAGCTGGCGTGCGCGATCGGGGTGTTCTCGAACGCGACGCCCACCTGGCGGGTGTACCGCGCACCCAGCTTGTTCGCGAGTCCCGGCTTCGCGTTCGCCTCATGCAGCACCAGTGGAACGACTTCGCGGTGCGCGGCGCTGTAGGCGGGCGCAGACGCGTATCCGCCGAAGCCGACGACCACATCGACGCCGCGTTCAGCGATCAGGTCGCGCACCCTCCGCACGCTGGATCGGAAGCGGGCCGGAAACCGCAGCGCGGCGGCATCCGGTCGACGGGGGAAGGGCAGCTTCGGTATGGTCACCAGTTCGTAACCGCGCTCGGGAACGAGCCGGGACTCGAGGCCCTCCGCGGTGCCGAGCACGATGACCTCGGCGTCCGGTTCGTCGCGGCGCAACGCGTCGGAGACGGCGAGCAGCGGGTTGACGTGGCCGGCGGTGCCCCCGCCGGCCATCAGGTAGGTGGTCACCGCGCGCGGCCCCGGAGTGCGGGTTCGGACAGCGAGTTCGACGGCGTGCGCGTGAACGAGAGCACGACGCCGATCCCGAACAAGGAGCTGATCAGAGCGGTACCTCCGGCTGATATCAAGGGCAACGGCACGCCGAGCACCGGAAGCAGTCCGAGCACGACGCCGATGTTCACCAGGCCCTGCCCGACCAGCCAGATCATCACCGCGCCGGTGACGACCCTGGCGAACGGGTCGGCCGTCGCGTTCATGATACGAACGAAACAGATCGCCAGCAGAACGAACAGCAGCAGCACGACGATCGCGCCGAGCAGGCCGAGCTCCTCGCCGATGATCGAGAAGATGAAGTCCGTGCTGGCGGCAGGCAGCCAGTTCCACTTTGACTCCGAGTTCCCCAGCCCGACGCCGATGAGGCTGCCGTGTGCGAGCGCGAAGTTGCTCTGCTGAATCTGCCAGCCGGTGCTCATCGGGTCGGCTGCCGACGGGTGCAGGAAGCCGAGGATGCGTTCGAGCCGGTTCGCGCGGGTCACGGCGAAGAGCAGGGCGGCGCCCACGCCGATCACCCCGGCGGTGATCAACTGCCGCAACGGGATGCCGGCGAAGAAGAGTGCGCCGAGCACGATCGCCACCATGATCGACGTCGTACCGAGGTCGCCCCCGGCGAGCACGAGCCCGATGGCAACGGTCATGACGAGCACGACGGGCAGCAGACCGTACTTCCACTGCGAAAGACGATCCTGCTTCCGGGCGATGAACATGCCCATCCAGAGGATCATCGCGATCTTGATCGCCTCGGACGGCTGGAAGACGACGGGGCCGATCTTGAGCCAGTTCTGGTTGTATCCGGTTCCGTTGTCGGAGCCGAGCGGCGTCGCGATGACGAGCAGCTGAAGCGCCGCGGCGACGATGAGCGCCGGCCAGGCGATCCGCTTCCAGAAACCGGGCGGGATGCGCGAGGCCAGCAGCATGATCGGCACCCCGATCAGCGCGTAGAGCCCCTGGTTGAGAAAGCGCGCGAAGAAGCTGTCGCCGTTGGAATGCGAGTCGACCGACGACGAGGAGAGCACCATCACGAGGCCGAACACGACCATGAAGAGCGTCACGCCGAGCAGCAGGAAGTAGTTCGCCGATTCGCCCGCGAAGACCCGGCCGAGCGAGATACGCGCGCTGACGAGCGAACCGCGAGCCGACGATTCGCCGACCGAGGCATCCGGTGCGTTCGGGATGCGCCTCGGTGCCCTCGAGGCCTGCGTGGGAGCTGTCACCTGGTCCCCCTGCCTGCCGAGAAGAAGCTGTCTGCGCGTGTCGCGGATGCCCCGCTGCGGTCTGATCGTGTCCGACTCAACTCGAGGCCGTGTCGTCGGCGAGCAGGTCGTGCACCGCCCGCGCGAACCGGTCGCCCCGGTCCGCGAAGTCGGTGAACTGGTCCAGCGACGCCGCCGCCGGTGCGAGGAGCACGGTGTCTCCTTCGCGGGCCAGCCGCGCGGCGAGCCGGACCGCTTCCGGCATCACGTCCTCAGTCTCTCCGGCCCCGACGGGGAGCACCCGAAGTTCTGGCGCGTGTCGGCGGAATGCGGCGAGCACCGGTTCCTGGTCGAGTCCGATCACCACTGCTCCGGCGAGGCGCGCCAGGTGCCTCTGCACGAGCTCGTCGAGTTCGACGCCCTTCAGCTGCCCGCCGAGAACCCAGACGATGCGATCGAATGCACGGAGCGATGCGTCAGCCGCGTGCGGGTTCGTCGCCTTGGAGTCGTCGATCCACGCCACTCCGTCGTGCTCAGCCACGACCTCGATGCGGTGGGGGTCGAGCCGGAACGTCGTCAGCGCCTCGCGGATGACCTCGGTGGGCACGTCGTACGACCTCGCGAGCGCGCTGGCGGCGAGGATGTTCGCCACCACGTGCGGCGCACCGAGTCCTGCCGCGCGCAACTCGTCGAGCGTCGTCAGCTCCAGTGCGGTCGTCGCGCGGTCGTCGAGGAACGCGCGGTCGCACAGGATGCCGTCGACGATGCCGAAGTCACTGGGTCCTGGCGTGTCGAGTCCGAAGCCGATCGCTCTGGCGCCCTCCACCACGTCGGCATCCTCCACCATGCGCAGCGTGGCGACGTCGGCACGGTTGTAGACGCAGGCGACCTTCGTGTTGTCGTACACCTTCGCTTTCGCGGCACCGTACGCCTGAAGGGACCCGTGGAAGTCCAGGTGGTCCTCGGCGAGATTCAGGCAGGCGCTGGAGAAGGGGAAGACCTCGCCACCCGCGTTGCGGTTCATCCAGTGCAGCTGATAGCTGGAGAGCTCGACGACGAGCACGTCGAAACCCTGCGGATCGCGGACCGCGTCGAGCACGGGGATGCCGATGTTGCCGCACGGTGCGGCCCGTACCCCCGCAGCTGCAAGGAACGTCGCCGTCAGCTCGACCGTCGTGGTCTTGCCGTTCGTGCCGGTGATGCAGATCCACTCCGCCGCCGGCTCGACTTTGTCGCGCACCCGCCAGGCGAGCTCGACGTCGCTCCAGACCGCGACGCCGGCCCCCTGCGCCCAGGCGAGCACCGCATGGTCCGGGTGGTACCTGCCGGACGACACGACGACGACCTCCGGGTCGAAGGCGGTGACGGCATCGGGAACCGTCGAGAGGTCGCCGACGTGGAGGCGTGCCCCGATGACGTCCAGCAGGCGCGCGCGTTCCTCATGCGGGGCATCCGCCACCACGAGCACGTCAGCGCCGAGCTCGGCCAGTGTGTCGGCGCTGGAGAACGCGGCGACCCCGAGACCCAGCACGACGACGCGCAACCCTCGCCAGTCGGAACGCCAACTCGTCAGGCCGGAGAGCCGGCCCGCCAGGTCGGCGGAGGTCACGACGTCCTCGACAGCCACTCGAGATAGAACGAACCGACACCGGCCGCCACGAGCAGACCCGCGATGATCCAGAATCGCACAACGACGGTCACCTCCGCCCAGCCCTTGAGCTCGAAGTGATGGTGGATCGGACTCATGCGGAAGATGCGTTTACCGCGCGTGACCTTGAAGTAGGCGCGCTGCAGGATGACCGACCCTGCCTCGATGACGAAGAGACCGCCGATCAGCACGAGCAGCAGCTCGGTGTGGCTGAGGATCGCGAAAGCGGCGAGAGCTCCGCCGAGCGCGAGCGAACCGGTGTCGCCGAGGAAGATCTGAGCGGGCGACGTGTTCCACCACAGGAACCCGACCAGCGACCCGACGATGGCAGCGGCCACGACGGCGAGGTCGAGCGGGTCGCGCACCGTGTAGCACTTGAACAGGTTGTCGGTGTCGATCGTGTCGCTGAAGCAGGACTGGTTGAACTGCCAGAACCCGATGATGATGTATGAACCGATCGCCAGGATCGACGCGCCCGTCGCGAGGCCGTCCAGACCGTCCGTGACGTTGACACCGTTCGACGCCGCCGTGGTGATCAGGTTGACCCAGATCAGGTAGAGGATGATGCCGATCGCCGGGATGCCGCCCAGCACCATGAGGTCGATCGGCAGGTCCCTGATGAACGAGATCTCGGTCGAGGCGGGTGTCACGCCCTCGTTGCTCGGGAAGTTGATGGCGAGGATGCCGAAGACCGTCGCGACGATGACCTGCCCGACGACCTTGGACCATCCACCGAGGCCCAGGCTGCGCTGCTTTCGGGTCTTGAGGAAGTCGTCGATGAAGCCGACGACGCCGAGGCCCACCATCATCAGCAGGACGAGCAGTGGAGAGGCGGAGAGCCCGTCGCCGCCGTTCAACAACACGGCGACGAAGTAGCCGACGAGCGTCGCCAGGATGATGACGATGCCGCCCATGGTCGCCGTGCCGCGCTTGGCGTGATGCGACTGCGGTCCGTCGTCACGGATGAACTGCCCCCAGTTCAACCGGTGGAACAGCTTGACGAAGATCGGGGTGAGGAAGAGCGAGAAGGCGAGTGACAGCGCTCCCGCGGTAAGCAGCGCTCTCACGAGTACAACTCCCCCAGCCGGTCTCCCAGGTGCCGGAGTCCGGCGGAGTTGGAGGACTTGACGAGCACGGTGTCGCCCTCGCGGAGCATGGACTCCAGCAGCGCGTAAGCCTCGTCCTGCGTCTCGACGAAGACGGACTCGCCGTCCCAGGAGCCCTCATTGATCGTCGAGATGTGCATGCGACGCGCTCCAGCACCGACCACGACGACCTGGTCCACTCCGAGGCGCACGGCAAGCAGGCCGACCCGGTCGTGCTCGGCACCGGACGCCTCGCCCAGCTCGCTCATCTCGCCCAGCACGGCGATGGCGCGGCCTTCCGGCTCACGGAGTTGCACCAGCGTCTTGAGGGCGGCCGCCATCGAGTCCGGGCTCGCGTTGTACGCGTCGTTGATGATCGTCACGCCGCGCGCACCACCCATGACCTCCATGCGCCAGCGCTCGGCCCTGGTCACCGACTCCAGACCTGCGACGATGTCGTCGATTCCCACGCCGAGCGCGTGCGCCGCGCTCGCGGCGGCCAGCGCGTTCGCCACGTGGTGCTCGCCGAGCACGCGGAACGAGACCTCGCGGCTCGGGCCGTCGCCCTCGACGCCGGCGGGCAGGTGAAGCGTGAACGTCGTGCCGGTGCGCGTCGAGCGCACGTCGGTAGCGCGCACCCTGTCGGCCGCGGCATCGCCGTCGACGCCGAACCACAGCACCTGCGCCCTGGTGAGCTGCGCCATGGCGGCCACGCGCGGGTCGTCGGCGTTGAGAACGGCCGTGTCGCCGGCATCCAGGTCCGTCACCATCTCGGACTTCGCGCGCTGAGTGTGCTCGATGCCGCCGAACTCCCCGGCGTGTGCGAGCCCGACCTTGAGCACGACGCCCACGTCGGGTTTGGCCATGTGGATCAGGCGGGCGATGTCGCCCTCTCGGCTCGCGCCCATCTCGGCCACCAAGAACCGCGTGCTCTCGCCCACCTCGAGCATGGTCAGCGGAGCCCCGACCTCGTTGTTGAAGGATGCCCGCGGCGCGACCGTCTCCCCCACGCGACCGAGGATCGCGGCCAGCAGGTTCTTCGTGGTCGTCTTGCCGTTCGAGCCGGTGATGCCGACGATGCGCAGGACGCCCGCCTCACGCGCCAGTGCGATGCTGGTGCGCGCCAGTGCGCCGAGCGCATCCACCACGTCGTCGACGACGATCTGGGGGATGTCGAGCCCGAGCTCGTGGTCGACGACGACGAGAGCCGCTCCGCGCTCGACGGCCTGCGGCGCGAAGAGGTGGCCGTCGGTGAACTCGCCGGGCTTAGCGAAGAAGATGCCGCCCGGCTCGACCTCGCGGGAATCGGTGTACGAGAGCCCTTCGATCACCCGCGATGAGGCATCCTGCCCCGCGACCAGACGCCCCCCGACTGCTTCGGCGATGTCGCCGATCGTCATGGCGATCACGACAGCCAGCCCGCCTCGCGAAGCGCGAGCTTCGCGTCCTCACGCGCCGAATAGGGCAAGTGCACTCCCGCGACCTCCTGATAGTCCTCGTGTCCCGGCCCGGCGTAGAAGACGACGTCTCCCTCACCCGCGTGGGCGATCGCGGTACGGATGGCGAGCCGCTGGTCCGCGATCTCCTCGACGTGCGCCTCGGGCACGGCATCCAGTGCCCCGCGGATCAGCGCGGCGCGGATGGCGGCCGGATCTTCGAAGCGGGGATGGAAGTCGGTGATGATCACCTCGTCGGCACCGCGTGCCGCGATGGCGCCCATGTCGGCGCGTTTCGTGGTGTCGCGATCGCCGTCGGCGCCGAAGACCATGATGACCCGGCCAGGGGTCACGGTGCGCAGCGACGCGAGGATGCGAGCGAACGCGTCTGGTGTGTGCCCGTAGTCCACGAACACCACGGGACCCTCATCGCCCGACACCCTCTCGGCGCGGCCGGGGATGTAGGCCTGGATTCCTCCATCGCGCTCCAGCACCTGCCCGATCGCCTCGAGGTCGAAGCCGGACTCGACGAGCATGACGATGGCCAGGGCGGCGTTGCCGGCCATGAAGGACCCGAGGATCGGGATGCTCGTGGAGACCGAGCGTCCATCCGGACCGATGAGCGTGAAGGATGTGCTGTCGATGGACTCCTCACCGACCTCGACGTGCCAGTCGGCCTCGACGCCCGGAACTGTCGCCAGCGTGGTGACCGGGATGCGCGACTCGGTCGCCACGCGTCTGCCCCACTCGGTGTCCACGGTGACGACGCCGCGACGGGCCCGGTCGGGCGAGAACAGCGCGAGCTTCGCGTCGTAGTACTCCTCCATCGACGAGTAGTCGTCGAGGTGGTCGTGACTGAGATTCGTGAATCCGGCGACGTCGAAGACGATGCCGTCGACGCGATGCCTGGTGAGCGCCTGCGCCGAAACCTCGACGGCTGCCGCACGCACCTCCGCCTCGCGCATCCTGGCGAGCAGGCCGTGCAGCTCGCTCGCCTCCGGCGTGGTCAGCGAGCTCGTGACGGCGAGGTCGCCGATGCGGCGCTCAGCCGTTGAGCTCAGTCCGGAGCGCACCCCGATCTGCTCGAGCAGTGCCGTGATGACGTAGACGACGCTCGTCTTGCCGTTGGTGCCGGTGACGGCGAAGAGCGTCGCGGGGTTCTCGTCGGTGCGGTAGACCCAGGCGGCGACCTCGCCGAGCAGCGCGCGCGGGTCATCCGTGACGAGCACCGGGATGCCTGCGCCGGCGGCGAGCTCGGCGCCCGCGGCATCGGTGAGCACGGCAGTCGCGCCCGCCTCGGCCGCGTCGGCGGCGAAGGATGCTCCGTGCGCGCGTTTGCCGGGAAGTCCGACGTACAGGTCGCCCGGCTCAACCGCGCCTGAGGCGACCGTTACTCCGCTCACCTCGACGGAGTCGACGCGCTCGAGAGCCTCGAACCCGAAGTCGGCCACCAGCTGCGACAGGGACCGGGAGACGGGGTGCTCGGGGCGCAGCATCGCGGTGCCCGTTCCGGTCACGTGGCTCACTTTCAATAGGTATCGGGGTAGTTCGCCGGCGGAGCAGTGGACGGCTGAACCCGGAACGCCTTGAGCACCTGGCTCATCATCGTCTTGAACAGCGGTCCCGCCGCCAGGGACGATGTAATCGTAGTCGGGAAGCCGATGTTCACCGAAACGAGGTACTGGGGGTTGTCGACCGGGGCGACACCCATGACAGACACGTAGTAACTGCCCTTGCGGTAGCCGCCGCTGCCGTCCGGTTCCTGCGCCGTTCCGGTCTTCGCCGCCACGAGATACCCGGGAATCTCCGTGTTCGGCAGGGTCGAGAGCGGGCCGCCCTTCAGCACGTTCTCGAGCATTCCGAGAATCTCCTGGGATGTCTGCGCCGACACCACTCTCGTGCCCTTGGTGGAGGGCACGTCGGTCATCTTCCCGTCCGCCTGCTTGCAGCCTTGGACGAGCGAGAGCGGAATCTTCACCCCGCCGTTCGCGATGGCCTGGTAGGCACCGAGCATCTGGGCCTGGGTGATCGAGAGGCCCTGGCCGAAGGTGGTCGCGTAGCGTGTCTGGGCATCCCAGCTCGAGGGGCTCGTGAAGTAGCCGCCGACTTCGCCGGGGAATCCGACGGCGGTCTTGCTGCCGATGCCGAACTTCTTCATGAAGTCGTAGCGCTCCTGGTCGGGCATGCTCGTGCCGAGCTCCGACATGCCGACGTTGGACGACTCGGTGAGCACACCGGTCAGGGTGAGGTGCTGCACGGGGTGCGTCTCGTCGTCCGAGACGAAGACGCCCTTCTGCGGGGACAGCGTGTCGGGCACCACCAGCTGAGAGGTCGGAGAAGCTCGACCCGTGTCGATCAACGCCGCCGCCGTGAGCGGCTTGAAGATCGAGCCGGGCTCGTACGTGTCCTGGAACATCATCGCGTCCCAGTCCGCCACGGGGGTGGCGTCCAGGTTGTTCGGGTCTGCTGACGGGTACTGCGCGGCCACCCGGATCTTGCCGTCCTTCACGCTGACCACGCTGATCATGCCGAACTGAGCACCGAGTTGCGGAACGACCTTTGCCAGCTCGTCCTGGGCGAACCACTGCAGATCGGGGTCGATCGTGGTGACGAGCTCGCCGCCGTCCTTGGCAGCCTTCTGCACCTTGGTGCTGCCCGGGATGGTGACGCCGTCCGCGCCCACCTGGTACGTCTCCTCGCCGTTGTTGCCGGCGAGGCAGCTCTTGTCGTACTCATCCTCCAGGCCGGCCTGCGGCTTGCCCTGCCCGTTCAGGAATCCGAGGATGTTTCCCGCGACGGCGCCGTTCGGGTACACGCGCACCTGATGGCTGGTGGAGTCGAGCCACGGTATCTGCAGCGCGGTCAGTTTCTGGTAGGTGGCGACATCCACTCCTTTGACGATCGGCGCATACATCGAGTCTTTGTTCTTTGCCAACGCCGCCTGGATAGGACTCGTGATGTCGCTCGGCGTCTGCCCGGTGATCTTGGCGATCGCCGCGGCGGCCACGTCGAGCGACACCTTCTTCGTCTTGCCGTCGATGGTGATGTTGCTGGGCTTGGTGGTGAACTTCGGCGTAGCAATGAAGTCGTAGCGCGTCACGCTGCGCGCGAGCACGGTTCCGTCCTCCGCGACGATGGAGCCACGCGAGCCCTCGATCGTCGAGACATTGCCTCGGCGCTCCGCTGCCTGCCTGTCCAGCGCGTCCGCTCGCACGACCTGCAGATCGACCAGCCGTACGACGAACACGACCACGATGACGATGACCGCGGCGATGGCGAAAGCGGCACGGCGACGGTGCGATCTCACGGTCGTCATCGGGCTCCTTGCGAACGGCGGCTGGAACGCGGTGCGCTGCAGCGGTGGATCAGTGGGTCGAAGGCGCCGGAAGGGCCCCTGTCCACGGTACGGGGCCGCCGTCGGACTGCTGCTGATTCCCGCTCGGTGTGGCCGATCCCGTCCCGGCACCGGCACCGGCAGCGGTCGAATCACCTGATGCCTGCCCCGCGGCGTCCGACGTTCCGTTCTGCGCCGCTCCACCCTGCTTCGTCGCCTGCTTGGCGGTCTTCGGCGCCGTGACGAGCGGAAGGTTCTGCGTCAGGGCGTTCCCCACCAGCTGCCCCGTTGAGCCGGCGGTCGCGGATGCCGGCGTCGGCGATCCGATGATGGCGCCATCGGAGAGGCGCAGATAGACCGGAGTGCCGTTGTTGACCATGCCGAGAGCCGCGGCGTTGGCGGCGAGGTTCTGCGGCGACGACAGCATCTGCACCTTCTCGGATGCCTCTTGATACGCGCGGGCCAGCTGCGCCTTGTTCGTCTGCAGCGCCTCGATGCGGTAGGCGCCCTGCGATACGCCGATCGACAGCAGCAGTTGAACCACGACGACCGCCATGACGGTCATGACTGCGACGGCGGCGTAGAACAGCTTCGGCCGGGCACGACGCTCGGCGCGCGGGAGCGCCGTCAGGTGAGGCGTGCTACGGCGCGCTGGCCCCCGGGCCGCAGGGACCCGCGTCGATGGAAGAGTCGCCGTGGCGTTGCTCATGAGTTCCCCCTGATACGTTCCGCCGCGCGCAGCCGAACCGGGATCGAACGCGGGTTGCGCGCCCTCTCCGCCTCGTCGGCCAGCTCGGCCCCCCTCGTCAGCAGCTTCAGTTCCGGTCGGTGCTCTGGCAGCTCGACCGGGAGCCCGGCGGGCGCGGTGGACGCGGCCTTCGCCGCCAACGCTCGCTTCACGATGCGGTCCTCCAGCGACTGGAAGGACATGACGGCGATCCGACCGCCCACTCGGAGCAGGTCGACCGCGCGCGGGATCGCCCGCTCCAGCACGTCGAGCTCGTGATTGACCTCGATGCGCAACGCCTGGAAGACCCGCTTGGCGGGATGTCCGGCGCGCTGCACCGCCGCCGGCGTCGCATCCTGGATCACCGCGACCAGCTGCGCCGAGCGGGTGATCGGCTCCTGGCCGCGTGCCCGCACGATCGCCCGCGCATACCGCGCCGCGAGCTTCTCCTCCCCGTAGTCGAGGAAGATGCGCCGCAGGTCGTCCTCGCCGTACTCGGCGACCACCGTCTGCGCGGTCAGTTCCGACGTGGCGTCCATGCGCATATCGAGCGGGGCATCCTTCGAGTAGGAGAACCCGCGCTCCACGCGGTCGAGTTGGAGGGAGGAGACGCCGAGGTCGAAGAGCACGGCGTCGACCGTGCTGTAGCCGGCGGATGCCACGGCATCGGTGATGCCGTCGTAGACGGTGTGCACGACCTTCAACCGGTCGCCGAACGCGGAGAGCCGCTGGGTGGCCAATGCGATCGCCTCGGCGTCGCGGTCGAGCGCGACGACGGTGAGCGAGGGGAATCGCTGCAGAAAGGCTTCCGTGTGCCCGCCGAGGCCAAGCGTGGCGTCGACCAGCACCGGCCGGTCGGCCCCGAGCGCCGGAGCCAGCAGTTCCATGCAGCGCTCGAGCATGACCGGCGTGTGGATGTCGCGGGGATCGGTGTCATCGACCATGAAAGGTCGGGGCCCGCTCCTGGCGTCGGATCCCCATCCACACGCCACCTGACACCGGGGAAGTGCGTCAGGGTGCGATGTGTGGCTGGGAGTCCGGCGCCAGGCGCTAGAACAGCCCCGGGATCACCTCCTCCGCCGTCTCCGCGAACGACGCCTCGTTCGAGGCGAGGTAGGCATCCCACGCGGCGGAGTCCCAGATCTCCGCGCGGTTGCCTGCACCGATCACGGTGAGATCCCGCTGCAGGCCGGCGTACGTCCGCAGAAGCGGTGGGATCGTCACACGGTGCTGCTTGTCGGGGACCTCGTCGCTGGCTCCTGAGAGGAACACCCGCAGGTAGTCACGTGCCTGCTTGCTCGTGACCGGTGCCTGCCGGATCTTCTCGTTCAGCGACTCGAACTCGCGGCGCGGAAAGACGTAGACGCATCGCTCCTGGCCGCGGGTCATGACGAGTCCTGACTCGAACTCTTCGCGGTACTTGGCGGGGAGGATGATGCGCCCTTTCTCGTCGAGCTTCGGGGCGTAGGTGCCAAGGAACATCGGCCCTCCCCCGGTTGATCTGCGCCGCGAGCCTGCGACATCCTCCACTTTACTCCACATCCATCCACAATTCGCGGAAGAGATGACGGATTCACAGCATAGAGCGCCACAAGAACCGCGCCAACACAGGGAAGTCCCCGGGTGGAGCGCGGTGGAGGGGTCCGGCGCAAAAGGGAGGCTCAGCCCAGCCGAAGATGTGGGGACGGCGAGGCGACAGGGAGGATGCTCGCGGCCGGCTACCGCTTAAACACGAATCGCGCGCCTTTCGGCGCGCGATGGTTGTTCACGGAAGACTCGTCAGCGCGGTGCGTCGACGAGCCGGTGCCTCAGTGGTCGCCCTCTTGGCGCTTGTCCCAGCGCTCGTTGAGCTTGTCCATGAAGCCGGGTTGTGCGGGTTTGGCAGCCGGCGTCTCCGACTGCTCGTCGGCGACCGCAGCGGCGCGCTTGGCGCGGCTGGGCGTGATCGCCACGAGCACACCGACGAGCATGAGAGCGAAGCCGAGGATGCCCACGACGATGACCTGGAAGAACACCCCGGTCAACAGAACGGCGACACCCACCACGGCCAGAAGGATGCCGAGGACGACGGCGCGGTAGGTGGGACGGACTCGGGTTCCACCGACCTTCGCGACGAAGTCGGCGTCATTCTGATAGAGGCTGCGCTCCATCTCATCGAGGAGGCGCTGCTCGTGCTCCGAAAGCGGCATCCTTGTCCCCCTCAGGCTAACGAGAATGACGATGTGGTGACTTCTTATTCTAGTCTCGCTGCCGCAGCTAGGCTAGGCGCGTGCCCGAAAGCTCGCGATTGATCGATCTCGTCGACGACCGTATCGGACACTTTCTTCGAACGCGCGATTCCATTTTGTTGTCCATCGCCCCGGAGGTGGGGCCGCTGGCGGCGATCTCCCGGCAGTTTCTCAGTGGCGGCAAGAGGTTCAGGGCCCTGTTCTGCTACTGGGGCTATCGCGCGGTGAACGACGCTCGCGGCGCTCACGATCCGGAGCGGCTCGAGCCCGTGATCGGGACGGCGGCCGCCCTCGAGCTGTTCCATGCCGCAGCCCTCGTGCACGACGACATCATCGACCGATCCGACACCAGGCGGGGCGCACCTTCGGCCCATCGCCGGTTCGAATCGATGCACAGGGAGAACGGCTGGGACGGCTCCGCCGCCGACTTCGGCGACGGTGCTGCCGTGCTGCTGGGCGACCTCCTGCTCGGCTTCAGCGACGACCTGCTCACGGAGGCGCTCGACGACGACGTCTCCCCAGATCGGGCGAGAGGCGTTCGACGCGAGTTCGGGCGCATGAGGGCCGAGGTCATCGCCGGCCAGTACCTGGACATCCTCGAGGAGCGGTCCTGGCGTACCGGGGCCGAAGACGAGCTGCTGCCCCGTGCCGAGCGGGTGATCGTCTACAAGTCGGCGAAGTACAGCGTTCAGGCTCCGCTCGTCATCGGGGGGATGCTCGCCGGAGGCACCATCGAGCAGCTCGACGTCCTTCGCGAGTTCGGCCTGCCGCTCGGCATCGCCTTCCAACTGCGCGACGACCTCCTCGGCGTCTTCGGCGACGCCGAGGTGACCGGAAAACCGAGCGGCGACGATCTACGCGAGGGCAAGCGCACCGTGCTCGTCGCACTCACCCGCAAATCGCTTCCTGCATCGGCCAGGCGCGTGCTCGACGAGCTCCTCGGCGACCCCGATCTGGGCGACGAGCAGATCAGGATGCTGCAGAGCACGATCAGCTCGTCGGGCGCGACCGCCGAGGTGGAACGGATGATCCGCCGGAACGTCGATCGCGCGAGCAGAGCTCTCGACGACGCCCCGCTCGCGGACGTCGCGGTGAATCAACTGCGGGACCTCACGCAGTCGGTCAGCGACCGCGTCGCCTGACCGACTGCGGTGAGCGCCTAGGCCAGTGCCTGAGCGATGCGCCGGACCTCGGCCTTGCGCCCGGCGCGTAGCGCATCGATCGGAGCGACGCCGAGGCTGTCCTCGGGCTGCAGCAGCCAGGACATGGCCTCATCGTCGCTGAAGCCGGCGTCGGCGAGCACGATCAGGGTGCCGCGGAGTTCGCTCATGGGTTCGTCGCCCGCGATGAAGTCCGAAGGCACCTTCAGCACGCCGTCGACGCGGGCCGCCAGCAGGTGTTTGTCTTCGAGCAGCCGGTGGATGCGCCCGACGCCGACTCCGAGCACATCGACGAGCTCGGGCACGGTCAGCCAGGTGCGCTCTGCTTCCGTTCGGGTTTCCTGGGTCTGCGCGGATGCGGAACTGGGTTTCGCCACCAAACAAGGGTGTCACAAACGACTGAGTTGAGTGTGATCGGAGTGCACTCCGATCACCGAAACGGTGGAGTTTGTCGCAGCGACGAAGCCGCGACTATGAAGCGCGCATTTTGTGCACGCCCTGTGAGCCCTATTCGTTACCGTGTTCTACCCGGATGCTCCAGCATGTCGTCCGTAGACTCGACGGGTGACCGCGAGTCAGCCCGATCCGATGCTCGGCCGTCTCATCGACGGCCGGTATCAGGTGCGCTCGCGGATCGCCAGAGGCGGCATGGCGACGGTCTATCTGGCCACCGATCTGCGCCTCGAGCGGCGCGTGGCGATCAAGGTGATGCACGGGCATCTGGCCGACGACGCCCAGTTCAAGAACCGCTTCGTTCAGGAGGCGCGCTCGGCCGCTCGGCTCGCGCATCCCAACGTGGTCAGCGTGTTCGACCAGGGCCAGGACGCCGACATGGCGTACCTCGTGATGGAGTACCTGCCGGGCATCACGTTGCGCGATCTGCTGCGCGACTACGGCAGGCTCACGCCCGAGCAGACCATCGACATCACGGATGCCGTGCTCTCGGGTCTCGCTGCAGCCCACCGTGCCGGCATCGTGCACCGCGACCTCAAGCCGGAGAACGTGCTGCTCGCCGACGACGGCCGCATCAAGATCGGTGACTTCGGGCTGGCGCGCGCCGTGACCAACAGCACGGGAACGGGCCAGGCTCTGCTCGGCACGATCGCCTACCTCTCCCCCGAACTCGTCACCAGGGGCGTCGCCGACGCGCGCAGTGACATCTATGCGCTCGGCATCATGATGTTCGAGATGCTCACCGGTGAGCAGCCGTTCAAGGGCGAGCAGCCGATGCAGGTGGCGTACCAGCACGCGAACGACGCCGTTCCGCGTCCGAGCAGGCTGAATCCGGAGGTGCCTCCCCAGCTGGACGACCTCGTGCTGTGGGCGACGGCGAAGGATCCTGCGGCACGTCCCGCCGACGCCGGGGTCATGCTCGACCGTCTGCTCCAGGTGGAGCGGGAACTCCATACTCCCGGTTCGGACACCGGCCCTCAGCCCACACTCGTGCTCGCCGGCGGCGGGTTCGAGGCATCCGATTCGGACACGCAGCTCATCGGGCCGGCGGCCCAGGTTCGCCCGGAGGCGTCTGCCACGGATGCGGTCGCCGCGCTCGCGAAGACCGCGCACGGCAGGCAGTCCCGAGGATGGTGGCTTCTCGCACTCGTGCTCGTGCTCGCCGCTGTCGCAGGCGGCACCGGCTGGTACTTCGGCGGAGGCCCGGGGTCGCAGGTCACGGTGCCGACCGTGAACGGCGTCGCTCTCGACGCCGCCAAGACCGCTCTGACGAAGGCCGGGTTCAAGGTCGCCACCGACGAGGTGTACACCTCCAGCGTTCCGGCAGGCTCCGTGGTGTCGTCCACCCCGGCTCAAGGCACGAAGGCCACCAACGGCTCGACCGTGAAGCTGCACGTCTCCAAGGGCAGGCAGCCGATCACCATCCCCCCGCTCGCCGGGCTCAGCAAGGCACAGGCGCAGAAGGCGATCACGGGCGCAGGCGCGCTCGTGGGAACCGTCGACGAGCAGTTCGTCTCGGATGTGCCGAAGGACACCGTGGTCTCCGCGGCGCAGGCGGAAGGCGACAAGGCCGACCTCTCCAAGGGCGGCGGCTACTTCAAGGGCCTGAAGGTGAACCTCGTCGTCTCACTCGGTGCCGTGCCTGATGTCACCGGCAAGGCGGAGCCGGATGCCCAGGCCGCGCTCTCGGCTGTCGGTCTCAAGTCCACCGAGGGCAAGAAGGACTACAGCGACAGCGTGCCGAAGGGGGCCGTGCTGTCGCAGGCTCCGCAGAACCAGGGCCCGGTTCGGGTCGGTGACACGATCGTGCTCGACATCTCGCTCGGTCCGGCTCCCGTCGCCGTGCCGAACGTCGTGGGCGAGACCTGGGACAAGGCGAAGAAGGACCTCACGGATGCGGGCTTCAAGGTCAGTTACCCGGCGACCGTCGGTCCGATCCCCGTAGACCAGTTCCCCAGCGCATTCAAGGTGACGGCGACGGATCCCGCGGCCAGCACGATGCAGCCGAAGGGCAGCACCGTGACCGTGAGCCTCTCCTTCGGCGGTTAGCGCGCCGGCGTTGACCGGGACGCCTGGCCCTCAGCGCGCGCCCAGCTCCTCGGCGACGAGGAAGGCGAGCTCCAGCGACTGCATGTGGTTCAGCCGGGGGTCGCACAGCGACTCGTATCGTGTCGCGAGGGTGGCCTCGTCGATGTGCTCGGAGCCGCCGAGGCACTCCGTGACGTCGTCGCCGGTGAGTTCGACATGGATGCCGCCAGGCACGGTGCCGGCGTCGCGGTGCGCGTCGAAGAATCCCTTCACCTCATCGACGACGTCGTCGAACCGGCGCGTCTTGTAGCCGGACGGCGTGGTCAGCCCGTTGCCGTGCATCGGGTCGCTGACCCAGAGCGGTGTCGCACCGTGCCGCTTGATGGCGTCGAGCAGCGGCGGGAGGGCATCCCTGATCCTCCCTGCGCCCATGCGCGTGATGAAGGTCAGCCGGCCCGGCTCGCGCGCCGGGTCGAGCTTGTCGATCAGCCGGAACATGTCGTCGGCCGAGGTCGACGGGCCGAGCTTCACACCGATCGGGTTGCGCACCCGGCTGAGGAAGTCCACGTGTGCGCCATCGATCTGACGCGTGCGCTCGCCGATCCAGACGAAGTGCGCCGAGGTGTTGTACGGCGTGCCGGTGCGCGAGTCGATGCGCGTCATCGGGCGCTCGTAGTCCATCAGGAGAGCCTCGTGGCTGGAGTAGAACTCGACGCGTTTGATCTCGTCGAAGTCGGCCCCCGCCGCCTCCATGAACTTGATCGCCCTGTCGATCTCGCGGGCGAGCCCCTCGTAACGCTGATTGGCGGGGTTGGCGGCGAACCCGCGGTTCCAGCTGTGCACCTGGCGAAGGTCGGCGAAGCCGCCCTGGGTGAACGCACGGATCAGGTTCAAGGTCGACGCGGCCGTGTGGTAGCCCTGCACGAGGCGACGGGGGTCCGCGGTGCGGGACTCGGCGGTGAAGTCGTAGCCGTTGACCATGTCGCCGCGGTAGGCGGGAAGCGTGACGTCGCCACGGGTCTCGGTGTCGCTGGAGCGCGGCTTCGCGAACTGTCCGGCCATGCGACCCATCTTGATGACCGGCACGGAGGCGCCGTACGTGAGCACCACGGCCATCTGCAGCACCGTCATGACCCGGTTGCGGATCTGGTCGGCCGTCGCGCCGGCGAACGTCTCGGCGCAGTCACCGCCCTGCAGCAGGAACGCCCGGCCCTCGGCGGCGGCCGCGATGCGGTCGCGGAGGTGATCGACCTCGCCGGCGAAGACGAGCGGCGGCAGCGTCGCGAGCTCCTCGGACGCTACGCGTGCGGCATCCGCACTCGGCCACGTCGGCTGCTGCTTGGCTTCGAGGGTGCGCCAGTGGTCGAGGCCTGCGAGCACTGATTCATCGGCGGGAACGGCAGGGGCGGTGTGGTCGAGCAGCACGGTGAGCAAGCCTACCTGGCGAGACTCGGCCGGCGCTCCTTCACCGTCGAGGCGTAGACATCCACGTATTCCTGCTGGCCGAGGCCGTGCAACGAGTAGACGATCTCGTCGGTGATCGACCGCAGGATGAAGCGGTCGCCTTCGAGGCCCTCGAAACGCGAGAAGTCGAGCGGTTCACCGAACACCACGCCCACCCGGCGGATGCGCGGCAGCTTCGACCCGATCGGCATGACGGTCTGCGTTCCGATCATCACGACCGGAACGACGGGCACATGTCCCTCGAGGATCATGCGCGCCACACCGGTGCGGCCGCGGTAGAGGCGCCCGTCGGGGCTGCGCGTGCCCTCCGGATAGATGCCCAGGATCTCGCCCCTGGCCAGCACACCGAGACCGGTGTTCAACGATGCCTCCGACGCCGGCCCGCCTCCGCGGTCGATCGGCAGCTGCCCCGTCGCCTTCATGAACGTCTTCGTCAGCCAGCCCATCAGGCCGCGCCTGGTGAAGTAGTCGCTCTTGGCGAGGAACGAGACGTGCCTGCCGACGACGAGCGGGAGGAAGAGCGAGTCGATGAACGAGAGATGGTTGCTGGCGAGGATGACAGCGCCGTTCTTCGGCACCTTCTCGAGCCCGATGACCCACGGCCGGAAGATCGCGCGAAGCGCCGGGCCCGCGACGATGTACTTCAGCAGCCAGTAGAACACTTCTCGCGCAACCCTTTCGTAGCGTGCAGATGAAGCTTAACGGCTGGCTGGATGAACGCTCAGCGGCTCACGGCGTGCAGACGAGCGAGATCCGCCGCGCCGACGACGCCCGCGTCGTTGACGAGCTCGGCGATGCGGAACTCCGGCTCCGGGTGGTAGCCGCGGGCAGGCAGGTTCTCCAGATATGCGCTGCGGATCGGCTCGAGAAGGCGGTCGCCGGCCTGCGCCACTCCCCCGCCGAACACGAACATCTGCGGGTCGAGAACGGCGGAAAGACTCGCACTGGCCTGACCGAGCCAGTCGCCGAGCTGTCGCAGCGCCGCAAGCGCCCCTGGATCGTCCTGCTGGATGAGATCGCCGATGTCGGAGCCGGACAGCCTGCCCGTCCTGGCGCGCACGTCGGCGAGTGCCTGGCCTATGCCGCCCTGGTCGGCGAGCTCGTTCGCGTACCGCTGCAGAGCACGGCCGGACCCGTACTGCTCGATGCAGCCACGGGCACCGCAGCCGCACAGCAGACCGCCGGGGACGACGCGCATGTGGCCCACTTCGGCGCCTGCGCCAAACCCTCCGCGGAAGAGCCGGTCCTCGCTGACGATCGCGCCCCCGACGCCGGTCCCGATGGTGAGGATGACCATGTCACTGACGAGACGGCCCGCACCGAAGCGGAACTCGGCCCACCCGGCGGCGTTCGCATCGTTCTCGATGACGACAGGGATATCCACCCGGGCCTCGATCTTCTGGCGAAGCGGCTCATTGCGCCAGGCGATGTTCGGCGCGTAATAGACGGTGGAGCGCGCGGCGTCGACGAAGCCAGCCGCCGCGACACCGGCTCCGACCGGATCGGCGTCGGCCGCGAGCCGGTCGATCATCCCGACGACGGCGTCTTCGATGCCCTTGGTGTCCTTCGGAGTCGGCACCCGGTCTTCACGGATGATGGCGCCGAGTTCGTCGACGAGGGCGCCTGCGATCTTCGTGCCTCCGATGTCGATTCCGATCGCGTGCACGCTTCGTCTCGCCTTTCGTCGGAGGGTTCGGGCCGTCCGGGCGGCAGCCGATAAGGCGTTCGGCCGCGGGCCGACACCCAAGAAAGCATAGAGTGTAGTGGTTGTATCGGTGCCGAAGGAGCTACCAGTGAACCAAGCCGAAACGCCCGCAGCAGTGCCCGCCGATCCGCACGCGAACGCTGCGGACCTGCTGGTCGACCGTGTCGCGGAGACGCCGGACAAGGTGCTCTTCGGCAAGCCGGCGGGCGATGGCTGGCAGGACGTCACGGCCGCGGAGTTCGAGGCGGAGGTGGTCGCTCTGGCGAAGGGTCTCGTCGCCGCTGGTGTGCAGCCTGCCGACAAGATCGGCATCATGTGTCGCACCCGGTACGAGTGGACGCTGATCGACTTCGCCACCTGGTACGCGGGCGCCGTACTCGTGCCGATCTACGACACCAGCTCGCCCGCCCAGGTTCAGTGGAACCTCAGCGACTCCGGTGCCAGCGCCCTCTTCCTCGAGACCGCGGACCATTTCGCCCGCTTCGACGAGGTCGCCGCCGACCTTCCGCAGATCCGCAGCGTGTGGCAGGTCGAGCTCGGAGACCTCGAAAAGCTCGTCGCGGCGGGCAAGGACGTTCCCGACGAGGAGATCGCCAGGCGCCGTCGCATCGCGAACGAGGACGACCTCGCCACCATCATCTACACCTCGGGCTCCATGGGACGCCCCAAGGGGTGCGTGATCACGCACTCCAACTTCGTCGAGCTGTCCCGCAACTCCGCGGTCGCCCTCGCCGAGCTCGTGGATGACCCGCGCGGGGCATCCACTCTGTTGTTCATCCCGTTGGCGCACGTGTTCGCCCGGTTCATCTCCGTGCTGTGCGTGCACGGCGGAGTGCGCGTGGGGCACCAGCCGGACACCCGCAGCCTGCTGCCCTCCCTCGGCACGTTCAAGCCGAGCTTCCTGCTGGCCGTTCCGCGCGTGTTCGAGAAGGTGTACAACTCCGCAGAGCAGAACGCCGAGTCTGGCGGCAAGGGCGGCATCTTCCGCAAGGCGGCTCACGTCGCCGTCGAGTACTCCAAGGCGCAGGAGGCCGGTGGATCCATTCCGCTCGGCCTTCGCCTGCAGTACGCGCTGTACAACCGGCTCGTGTTCGCCAGGCTCCGGGCCGCGATGGGCGGCAACGTGCGCTACGCGGTTTCCGGTTCCGCGCCGCTCGGCGCCCGCCTCGGTCACTTCTTCCACAGCATGGGCATCAAGGTGCTCGAGGGCTACGGGCTGACCGAGACGACCGCGCCTGCGACGGTGAATCTGCCGCAGCGTTCGAAGATCGGCACGGTCGGAGTTCCGCTGCCCGGCGTCGCGATCCGCATCGCCGACGACGGCGAGATCCTGGTCAAGGGCGTCGACGTCTTCAAGGAGTACTGGAAGAACCCGCAGCAGACCGCCGACGCGTTCGAGGATGGCTGGTTCAAGACCGGCGACCTCGGCAGCCTCGACGACGACGGCTTCCTCACCATCACGGGGCGCAAGAAGGAGATCATCGTCACCGCCGGCGGCAAGAACGTCGCGCCGGCCGTGCTCGAGGACCCGATCCGCGCGAACCCGCTGGTCGGACAGGTGGTCGTGGTGGGCGACCAGAAGCCGTTCATCGGATGCCTGATCACGCTCGACACAGAGATGCTCCCGGTCTGGTTGCACAACAACGGAGAGGATGCCGCGATGCCGCTCGAGGTCGCGGCGAAGCATCCGGCCGTGCTGGCCGAACTGCAGAAGGCGGTCGACGCGGCGAACGCGCAGGTGTCGCGGGCCGAGTCGATCCGCAAGTTCGTGGTGCTGCCGACCGAATTCACGGAGCAGAGCGGACACCTCACACCGAAGCTGAGCATCAAGCGCAACGAGATCCTCAAGGACTTCGCCGGCGAGATCGAATCCCTCTACACGAACGCCCCGTCGACCGAGGGCTTCAGCCTGCGGTAATTGATCAGAACCAGCTCGACTCGCGCACCTTGCGCATGGCCTCGCGGCGGCGCTCCGGGGCGAGGCGTTTGAGGTAGACGATTCCGTCGAGGTGGTCCGTCTCGTGCTGCAGCGCCTGCGCCAGCACGCCGGTGCCCTCGACGACGACCTCGTTGCCGTCCAGGTCGATGCCCCTCGCCTTCGCATAGGTGTGCCGGGGCGTCGGGAACCAGAGACCGGGCACCGACAGGCATCCCTCGTCGATCTCCTCGACCTCGTCGCCGAGCTCGACGATCTCCGGGTTGATCAGATAGCCGACCTCGCCGTCGACGTTGTAGCTGAACGCGCGCAGGCCGACGCCGATCTGGCACGCCGCGACTCCGGCGCGCCCCTCGACCTTGACGCTGTCGACGAGGTCCGCGACCAACGAGCGAACGCCGTCGTCGACTGCAGCGATCGGGTCGGACACGGTGGCGAGAACGGGGTCGCCGTAGAGACGGATGGGGCGGTCAGGCATCCGATCATTTTACAAGTGCAGGGTTCCTGACCGTTGACAGAGGTCGACTCGGATTACTCCGGGTTCACGACCACCAGCAGGTCACCGGCATCCACCTGCTGCGTCTTCGGCACGGCGAGCCTGGTGACCGTTCCGGAGACGGGCGAAGCGATCGCCGCCTCCATCTTCATCGCCTCGATCGAGGCCACCGGCGTGCCTGCCACGACGCGATCGCCCACCTCGACCTGCAGGGTGATCACTCCCGAGAACGGTGCGGCGATGTGCCCGGGCACCGAGGCGTCGGCCTTCTCCGCCGCCTTCGTCTCCACCGTGATGGAGCGGTCGCGCACGAATACCGGGCGCAGCTGCCCATTGAGCGTCGTCATGACGGTGCGGATGCCCTTGTCGTCCGCCTCTCCGACCGCCTCGAGTCCCGCGTACAGGCGAACGCCGGGCCCGAGGTGGATGACGTGCTCGCGGCCGGGCGTCAGACCGTAGAGATAGTCGTCGGTGTCGAGCACGGAGACGTCGCCGAAGAGGTCGCGCACCTGCTCGAACTGGCGCGCGGGCCCTGGGAACAACAGTCGGTTCAGCGTGGAGCGCCGCGTCGCGGAGTCCGCCCCTAGGCCCTGACGGTCTTCGGCGGCCAGATCGGCCACCGCGACGCGCACGTTCTTGCCCGCCAGCACCCTGCTGCGGAACGGCTCAGGCCATCCACCGGGAAGGTCGCCGAGTTCGCCTGCCATGAAGCCGACGACCGAGTCGGGCACGTCGTACTTCTGCGGGTTCTGCTCGAAGTCGTCCGGGTCGGCGTGCACGGCCGCCAGGTGCAGTGCGAGATCGCCGACCACCTTCGACGACGGCGTCACCTTCGGGATGCGTCCGAGGATGCGGTTGGCCGCCGCATACATGTCCTCGATCAGCTCGAAGTCCTCTGCCAACCCGAGCGCCTTCGCCTGCTGCCTCAGGTTCGACAGCTGTCCGCCGGGGATCTCGTGCGTGTAGACCCGGCCGGTCGGACCGGGAAGCCCCGACTCGAACGGGGCGTAAAGACCGCGCACCGCAGCCCAGTAGGGCTCCAGGTCGGTCACGTTGCGCAGCGGGATGCCGGTGTCGCGCGAAGTGTGCGCGAGTGCCGCGACGAGGGCGGATGCCGACGGCTGGCTCGTCGTTCCCGACATGGGTGCGCTGGCGACGTCGACGGCATCCGCGCCCGCCGCACTGGCGGCCAGCAGCGTCGCGAGCTGGCCGCCAGCGGTGTCATGCGTGTGCACGTGCACCGGAAGGTCGAACCGTTCCCGGAACGAGCGCACCAGCAGCTCCGCGGCGCCCGGTCGGAGCAGTCCGGCCATGTCTTTGATGGCGAGCACGTGGGCGCCGGACTCGACGATGCTCTCCGCCAGCCGGAGGTAGTAGTCGAGCGTGTACAGGTTCTCGGCGGGATCGAGCACGTCGGCCGTGTAACAGACCGCGACCTCGGCGATGGCCGTGCCGGTCTGCAGCACGGCGTCGATGGCCGGCCGCATCTGGCTGACATCGTTGAGCGCGTCGAAGATGCGGAAGATGTCGACGCCGGTGGCCGCCGCCTCCTGCACGAAGGCATCCGTCACCTCGGTCGGGTACGGCGTGTAGCCCACCGTGTTACGGCCGCGCAGGAGCATCTGGATGTTGACGTTCGGAAGCGCGTCGCGCAGTGCGGCGAGCCGCTCCCACGGGTCCTCACCCAGGAAGCGCAGCGCGACGTCGTACGTGGCACCGCCCCACGCCTCCACAGATAGCAGCTGCGGGGTCAGCCGCGCGACATAGGGAGCGACGGCCACCAGATCCTTCGTGCGCACGCGCGTCGCGAGCAGCGACTGATGGGCGTCGCGGAACGTGGTCTCGGTGACCGCCAGCGCGTTCTGCGCGCGGAGCTCCACCGCGAAAGCGGCCGGCCCGAGCGCGAGCAGCCGCTGACGGGAGCCGTCGGGTGCCGGAGCGTCGAGGTCGACGTCCGGAAGCTTGGTGACGGGATCCGCGACCTGCGGGCGCGCGCCGTTGGGCTGGTTGACCGTCACGTCGACCAGCCAGTTCAGCAGCTTGGTTCCGCGGTCCTTCGACACGCGGCCGCGCAGCAGCTGGGGCCGTTCCTCGATGAACGACGTGCTGAGGTCTCCGGAGACGAACGACGTGTCGTCGAGCACGGCCTGCAGGAACGGGATGTTGGTGGCAACGCCTCGGATGCGGAACTCGGCCAGCGCACGCCTGGCACGGAGCACGGCGGCACCGAAGTCACGTCCACGACAGGTGAGCTTGGCGAGCATCGAGTCGAAGTGCGGGCTGATCTGCGCCCCGGCTGCCACCGTGCCGCCGTCGAGGCGGATGCCGCCCCCGCCGGGCGAGCGGTACGTGGTGATCGTCCCGGTGTCCGGCCGGAAGCCCTGCGTCGGGTCCTCCGTCGTGATGCGGCACTGGATGGCGGCACCGTGCAGCTGGATGCGCTCCTGGTGCAGCCCGAGATCGGCGAGCGTCTCCCCCGCTGCTATGCGCATCTGCGACTGCACGAGGTCGACGTCGGTGACCTCCTCGGTGACGGTGTGCTCGACCTGGATGCGCGGATTCATCTCGATGAACACGTGCTGTCCGGCCCGCTCGCCGGCGGTGTCCAGCAGGAACTCGACGGTCCCGGCGTTCACGTAGCCGATCGATGAGGCGAACGCGATCGCGTCCCGGTACAGCGCCTGACGGATGTCGTCCGGCAGGTTCGGCGCCGGCGCGATCTCGAGCACCTTCTGATGGCGGCGCTGCACCGAGCAGTCGCGTTCGAAGAGGTGCACCGTGTGCCCGGTGGCATCCGCCAGGACCTGCACCTCGATGTGGCGAGGACGCAGGACCGCCTGCTCGAGGAACATGGTCGGATCGCCGAAGGCGCTGTCGGCCTCGCGCATGGCCTCTTCGAGCGCCGGACGCAGCTCAGCCCGGCTGTTCACCCGGCGCATGCCGCGACCGCCGCCGCCCGCGACCGCTTTCGCGAAGATGGGGAACCCGATCTCCTCGGCGCCGGCGAGCAGCTCGTCGATGTCTCGTGACGGCGGCGTGGACTTCAGAACGGGCACACCTGCGGCGATCGCGTGCTCCTTGGCCGTGACCTTGTTGCCCGCCATGCGCAGCACGTCGGCGTTGGGGCCGATGAACGTGATGCCGGCCGCGGCGGCCGCTTCGGCGAGGTGCGGGTTCTCGGAGAGGAACCCGTAGCCCGGGTAGATGGCATCAGCTCCGGCCTGCTGTGCGACCCGGATGATCTCGTCGACGTCGAGGTATGCCCGCACCGGATGCCCGGGCTCGCCGATCTCGTATGCCTCGTCCGCCTTCAGCCGGTGCATCGAGTTTCGGTCTTCGTAGGGGAACACCGCGACCGTCTGAGCACCGAGCTCGTAGGCGGCGCGGAACGCCCGGATGGCGATCTCCCCGCGGTTGGCGACCAGGATCTTCGTGAACATCAGGGCCTCTCTGGCGGGGCACACGCCGCTCAGCGAACGGTTAGGTTCTCCAAGACTACTGACGGTAACGTTGCCTCTTGTGCATGTGCTCAGCGTCAGCTCCCTCAAAGGCGGTGTCGGCAAGACCACGGTGACGTTGGGTCTCGCCTCTGCGGCCTTCGCCAAGGGACTACGCACGCTGGTCGTCGATCTCGACCCTCAGTCGGACGTCTCGACCGGCATGGACATCACGATCGCCGGCCACCTCAACGTGGCCGACGTGCTCGCCTCTCCGAAGGAGAAGGTCGTGCGCGCCGCCATCGCACCGAGCGGATGGACGCGCGGCCGGCCCGGCAAGGTCGACGTCATGATCGGCAGCCCCTCGGCGATCAACTTCGACGGGCCGCACCCTTCGATCCGCGACATCTGGAAGCTCGAAGAGGCGCTGGCGAACGTCGAGCACGACTACGACCTCGTGCTCATCGACTGCGCGCCATCGCTGAACGCGCTCACGCGCACGGCTTGGGCGGCCAGCGACCGGGTCTCGGTCGTGACGGAGCCCGGCCTGTTCTCCGTTGCTGCGGCCGATCGCGCACTGCGGGCCATCGAGGAGATCAGGCGCGGCCTCTCCCCCCGTCTTCAGCCGCTCGGCATCATCGTGAACCGAGCACGTGTCCAGTCACTGGAGCACCAGTTCCGCATCAAGGAGCTGCGCGACATGTTCGGCCCGCTGGTGCTCTCGCCTCAGCTGCCCGAACGCACCTCCCTGCAACAGGCGCAGGGTGCCGCGAAGCCGCTGCACGTCTGGCCGGGCGAAAGCGCCCAAGAGATGGCGCACAACTTCGATCAGCTGCTCGAACGAGTGCTGCGCACCGCCCGCATCGGCGAGTACGCGGAACAGAACTAGATCAGCTGATCTTCTTGGCTGCGCGGCGGGCGGCGAGCTCGTCCATCGGGTCGGATGCCTGCACATCCAGTTCGACGAGGCTCGTCTCGACCTCGCGCAGCACCTTGCCCACCGCGATGCCGAAGACGCCCTGCCCGCGTCCGACGAGGTCGATGACCTCGTCGTCGGACGTGCACAGGTAGACACTGGCGCCATCGCTCATCAGCGTGGTCTGCGCCAGATCGTTGACGCCCTCCTTGCGCAGCTGCTCCACCGCGGTGCGGATCTGCTGGAGGGAGATGCCGGTGTCGAGCAGTCGCTTCACGAGCTTGAGCACCAGGATGTCGCGGAAGCCGTACAGGCGCTGCGAACCGCTGCCGGCTGCCCCACGCACGGTGGGCTCGACGAGCCCGGTGCGTGCCCAGTAGTCCAACTGCCGATAGCTGATCCCCGCGGCCCGTGCGGCAACGGCGCCGCGATAGCCGGAGACGTCGTCCATCTCCGGCAGGCCGTCGGTGAACAGGAACCCGAGGTCGTAGCGAGCGTCGTCATTCCGACGGACTTCGGTCATTCGCATTCCCTCTCACCCCAGGCACCTCGCTCACGCGCGGCGTACCCTCCACGGTAACCGTGCCCGGTGAGGCGATCAACGACATCCGCTCGAACGTGACGGCGTGTCGTGGCCACCGCGGCGGTCACGGCGCCAGGCGCGCGATCGCCGCGCGCACGATGCTCGATCGCACCGTCTCGAGGTCGTCGGCGAGCTCCCGCCCGAGCTCTCCTGCCCTCGCCCGTGCACTGGCGTCGGTGCGCCGCAGCACTGGGGCGAGAGCGGTCTCGATGAGGCCGATGTCGCGCTCCGCGGATGCCCTGAGGCCACGGAGGTGGCGCGGCTCGATTCCGGAGCGGTGCAGCTCGACGAGCGCCGCGAGCACCGTCAGCTGGTCGTCGCCGTACACCTCGGCCGGGACGATCAGCGAAGCGGCGATCGCCTCCTGCAGCAGTGCCTGCGTGGCACCCGCCTCCTTCAGCAGCTCGTCGCGGCTGAATCGCCTGCCGGTGGAGAGCATCGTGGGACGAGCCGGGCCGGTGCCGGGGAGGATCGGCGTGCGGCCGGCATCCTGATCGGCGAGGTAGGAGCGGATGACCTTCAGCGGCAGGTAATGATCGCGCTGCAGCGTGAGGATCGTGCGCAGCCGCTCCACGTCGTGCGCGTCGAATTTGCGGTAGCCGGAGGCCGTGCGCGCCGGAGTGACAAGACCCTGCTCCTCGAGGAAACGCAGTTTCGACGGGGCGAGATCGGGGAAATCGGGCGTCAGCTGCGCCAGCACCTGACCGATGCTCAGCAATGCGGGCCGACGGGCGAGGCCGGAACCGCTCGCCTGCGACACGCGGACCATCAGGCCGACGCCGACGCGTCCAGGTCGGGGCGGGCCGCGTAGAAGGTGAGCCGGAACTTGCCGACCTGCACCTCCGCTCCGTCGGTGAGGATGGCGCTCTCCACACGCACACCGTCGAAGTACGTGCCGTTCAGCGAACCGAGGTCTTTCACCTCGAAGGCGGTGCCGTGACGGATGAACTCGGCATGCCGACGAGACACCGTGACGTCGTCGAGGAAGATGTCGGCATCCGGATGCCTGCCCGCCGTGGTCAGATCCGCGTCGAGCAGAAATCGTGCGCCCGTGTTCGGCCCGCGCCGCACGATCAGCAGCGCCGACCGACTGGGCAGGGCGTTGATCGCCTCACGCTCCTCAGGGGTCACGCCTGCCGCCTGCGCGTTCATCGCCGCGGCGAAGTCCTCACCGAAACCGGCGGTCGTGTCTTCCCCCGAGGAATGTGCTTCGCGGTTCGGGTTGTTCTGCTCAGCCACCGTCGACCTCCTCTTCAGAAAGCGTATCGGATGCCGCAGCCCCGCCGACAGCCGAGTGGCGAACCACACGGCGGGTTTCCCGGATGTAGAGAATGCCAGCCCACCAGTACAGGAAGGCACCCCAGATGGCGATGGCCCAGCCAACCGGCTGCGAAGCCCACGAGATCAGCGGGAAGGCCTCGCCGAGCATGAGCACGGGCAGAGCGACCAACAGCGCGAACGTGGCGATCTTGCCGAGGTGGTGCACGGGAAGCGGTCCGTGGCCGTGGTTCGCCAGCACGATACCGAGCACCAGAAGCATGACGTCGCGGGCGATGATCGCGGCGACAAGCCACCACGGCAGCAGCTCGCGCCAGGCCAGCCCGATGAGAGCGGCGAAGATGTAGAGCCGGTCGGCGGCGGGATCCAGCAGCTGACCGAGCCGGGACACCTGGTGCAGACGCCTGGCGAGGAATCCGTCGAAGAAATCCGTGACGCTCGCCACGATGAGCACCAGGAGCGCCCAAGCATCCCATCCGACGATGACGAACCACAGGAAGATGGGCACGAGCCCGAGCCGGAAGAAGCTCAGCAGATTGGGGACGGTGAGCACCCGAGACGAGACCGCGCCGGATGCCTGTTCCACGCCTGGCAATAATAGGGGTTTGCAGCCGTAGCCGGGCATTGCGCGCTCCCATCGGAGCCTGACCGCGACCATAGAATTCGGTACATGCCCCCTGTGATCGTCTGCCTCTTGATTCTCGCGGCCGTCTGCGTGGCGACCTGGGTGCTCTCCCTGCTCACGAAGGAGTACTCGTGGGTGGACCGTATCTGGTCGATCGTTCCCGTGGTCTACGTGTGGGTCTACGCGATCGCCGCGGACCTCGCCGACGCGCGGCTGGATGTCATGGCGGCACTCACCACACTGTGGGGCGCCAGGCTCACGTTCAACTTCGCGAGGAAGGGCGGGTACGCGCCGGGCGGCGAGGACTACCGCTGGGCGTTCCTGCGATCACGGATCGCGGGGTGGAAGTGGTTCCTGTTCAACCTCCTCTTCATCGTGATCTACCAGAACGTGCTGATCTTCCTGTTCACGCTTCCGGCGTGGACCGCGTATCAGCATCGGAGCCCGTTCACGGTGCTGGATGTCGTCGCCGTCGTCGTCTTCCTCACGTTCCTGATCGGCGAGACGGTCGCCGATCAGCAGCAGTGGGACTTCCATCGGTGGAAGGCCGCTGAGATCGCGGCGGGCCGCGAACCGCATCCGCGGTTCCTCCGTTCCGGGCTGTTCCGGTTCTCACGGCATCCCAACTTCTTCTTCGAGCAGGGGCAGTGGTGGGTGTTCTTCTTCTTCGGCGCGATCGCAGCGGGCTCGGTGCTGCAGTGGACCGTGCTCGGCGCCGTGCTGCTCACGGTGCTCTTCATCGGGTCGACCGTGTTCACCGAGTCCATCTCGCGCAGCCGCTACCCGGAGTACGCGGAGTATCAGGCCGAGACGTCGCCGATCGTGCCGTGGTTCCCCAGGCGGCGACGGGCCGCGACGGCGTGACGCGCGCGCTGCCTCCTCCCTGTGACGGAGGTGCTCGTTAGCCTGGAGGCATGTCGTGCATTCGGTTCAACACTCCTGCCCAGCGTGAGGCGATGCGGCGTGCGGCGCCCGCGATGCTGACGGCTGAGGAGGCCGCAGCACTGCATCCGTCACCGCCGGTCACCGAGAGCAAGATCAGGCGACTGCGTCTTCTGGCCACGAACGCGAATCCGAAGATCAGGGAGAGCGTCGCCAGCAGCTACAACACTCCTGCCGACCTGTTCGAGACCTTGGCGCACGACCCGGCAGAGGGTGTGCGCGCCTGCGTCGCACGCAACGAGGCCACGCCGTGCGATGTGCTGCGCGAACTCGCGGGCGATCGCTCGGAACTGGTGCGCGGCTGGGTCGCCGCGAACTACTTCGTGCCGGAGGATGCCATGGCACGCCTCGCCGAGGACACCAGCCCGACCGTGCGCTCCCTCGTGAAGTGGAAGGCGTCGCTCGCGGCCGAGCCGGCAGTGTCCTAGACAGCGTCGATCGCCCGCCAGAGCGCTGCGGGCGATGCCGTGGAGGCTCCCAACGCGGTGACGCGGTCTGTGAGGCCGCGGTCGGCCGTCACGACGATCGCCTGAGTGGGGTCGGGAAGCGACTCCACTCGGGTGATGATGGCCGAGTCGCCGTCCGTGCCGGCACGCTCGATGTCAAGCGTCGCCGGATGCACCGGGTCGGGCATCCGCTTCGCCTCGCCCTCCAGCACCACGACCACGCGCGGCCACCACGTCTCGTGCGGAAGACCCAGTGTCTCCGCCGGCCAGCCCGCTTCCGTCAGGGCGACAAGGTGCTCGACGAGGCGGAGCGCCGCGCCTGGCCGATCTCGCCACCAGCCGTCCGGACGCGAGCCGACGACGTTCGCCGCATCGACGATGACGACGGGGTCGCGGAACAGGTCGTCACGCAGCGACGGCCAGCGGTCCGCGAACCCGGGATGGAGGGGCAGGTCGTCCACCTCCGCGACCGGGACCCAGCGCACCTCGATGCTCTCGGCATCCCCGATCACGGGTGTGAACGGCGCGTCGGCTCCCGCCACCACCGTGGAGTACGACCACCAGCCGAGGTCGAGCAACGACAGGAACCGCGGACGAACGACCGGCGCGGGTACCCCGGCCTCCTCCACCGCCTCGCGCACGGCGCCGTCCCTGGCGGACTCGCCCTGGTGACGTGCACCCCCCGGCAGACCCCAGGTGCCGCCGAAGTGGCTCCACTCGGCCCGGTGCTGAAGCAGCACGCCGTCGTCGTGCCTGGCCACCAGCAGCCCCGCGGCACCGTACGTGCCCCAGAACCTGCGCCCATCGGGCCCCTCGACCCACGCGTCACCGCTTCCGTGCGGACGGCGCTTCAGCGGCACGGGGATGTCGTCTCCAGTCGGCGACGTGGACAACCTAGCCGGCGCTCGGTGCGGATGCGACGAACGCCTCGGCCTCGGACTCCGGCATGACCACCATGCCGCGGGTACCGTGCGAGGACAGCGCCATGGCCTCGAGCCACACGCGGTTGAGCTCGGGCGGGCGAGACCCGGAGAACCGGAACTGCAGCGGGATCGCCGGGGACACCCAGAGGCTGACGCGCCCCGATCCTTCTTCGGCCGGAACGGTCCAGTTGATCAGAAAGCTCTCCTGCAGCCGCAGCTTGACGATGATCGCGATCTTCAGATGGGCCAGAGTGCGGTCGTCGATCTCGTACTCGGCACCGGAACCGTAGATGAGGTATCCCATCTTCCCATCATCGCAGCACCGATGCCCGCCCGTCGTCCCCTTGACGTCGACGACGGCGGCCCGGTGCCGGGCAACGGTGCCCGGAGGGTGCTTCAACCCGCCTTCTTGCGTGTTCGGCTGGTGCCGCTCTCGCGTTCCTTGGTGCCGCCCGACTTGCCCTTCTTGGATCCGCGGTTCTTCTCCACGCTGCGGCGCAGGGCCTCCATGAGGTCGAGCACCTCGCCCTTCTCACCCTCGGCCTCCTCGCCGAACGTGGCCTCGGTGTCGATGGTCTCGCCCTGCTCGAGCTTGGCGTCGATGAGCTTCCTGAGCTGGATCTGGTAGTCGTCCTCGAACTTGTCGGGCGTGAAGTCGCTCTCGTAGCTCGCCACCAGCTTGGCCGACATGTCGAGCTCCTTGTCGGTGATGCGCACGTTCTCGGACAGGCTCGGGAACTCCGGCTTGCGCACCTCGTCCGCCCAGAGCAACCCCTGCAGCACGAGCACTCCGTCTCGCACGCGCAGTGCACCGAGGCGGGTCTTCTGACGCAGCGCGAACTGCACGATCGCCGTGCGGTTCGTCGCCTCCAGCGTCTCGCGCAGCAGAACGTACGCCTTGGCCGACTTGGAGTCCGGCTCCAGGTAGTAACTGCGCTCGAACATCAGCGGGTCCACCTGGTCGTCGGGAACGAACTCGACCACCTCGATCTCGTTGCTGCGCTCCTCCGGCAGCGAGGAGAGGTCCTCGTCGGTGAGGATGACCGTCTGATCGCCCGCTTCATACGCCTTCGCGATGTGCTCGTAGGGAATGACCTTGCCGTCGATCTCGCAGGTGCGCTTGTAACGGATGCGACCGCCGTCCTTGTCGTGCACCTGGTGCAGCGACACGTCGTGGTCTTCCGTCGCGCTGTAGATCTTGACCGGCACATTCACCAGGCCGAAGGCGATCACCCGCTTTCCGATGGCTCGCATACCGTCTATTGCACAGCCCCATCAGCAGAAGGGCAAGGGGAGGGCGAGGGGACGACAACGGCGTAGCGTCGGGGCATGGCGACCAAGGGGACGAAGCGGGCGAGCGGTTCGGCCGGATCGCAGATCGTGGAGATCGAAGGGCACCGGCTCAAGCTGACCAACCTCGACAAGGTGCTCTATCCGGAGACCGGTACGACGAAGGGCGACGTCGTCGCGTACTACGCGCAGATCGCCCCGCACCTGATCGAACACGCGCACGGCCGGCCGGCGACACGCAAGCGGTGGCCGAACGGCGTGGGCACCACGGAGCATCCCGAGCCGCCCTTCTTCCAGAAGAACCTCGACGAGGGCACGCCTGACTGGGTGCCGCGGGTGACCATCGAGCACAAGGACCACTCGAACGCGTATCCGCTGGTGAACGATGCCGCGGTGCTGGCGTGGCTCGGTCAGATCGCCGCACTGGAGATCCACGTGCCGCAATGGCAGGCGGGACCGCGAGGCGCGCGTCGGAACCCCGACCGACTCGTGCTCGATCTCGACCCCGGTGAAGGAGTGGGCCTCGCCGAGTGCGCGGAGGTGGCGTTCTGGGCGAGGGACATCCTCACGGGCATGGGCCTCGAGCCGGTGCCGGTGACCAGCGGAAGCAAGGGCATCCATCTCTATGCCCGGCTCGACGGTGCGCAGACCTCCGACCAGGTGTCCCAGGTCGCGCACGAGCTCGCGAGGGCTCTAGAGGCGGATCACAAGGACGAGGTGATCAGCACCATGAAGCGCGCGGACCGCGCTGGCAAGGTGTTCATCGACTGGAGCCAGAACAACGCCAACAAGACGACGATCGCGCCGTATTCGCTGCGCGGCAGGGCCCATCCGATGGTCGCCGTTCCCCGCACCTGGCGGGAACTCTCCTCGTCGAAGCTGACGCAGCTGGGGTACGAGGAGGTGCTCAAACGCATGGCGAAGAAGGACGACCCGCTCGTCGAGACCACGCCGGGCACCCCGACCGAGGCCGATCGCCTCACGGTGTATCGCAGCAAGCGAGACGCCGCGAAGACACCGGAGCCCGTTCCGAAGGGCACACCGAAGACGACCAACGGCCGCTCGTTCGTGATCCAGAAGCACGCGGCGCGCCGGCTGCACTACGACTTCCGGCTCGAACGCGACGGGGTACTGGTGAGCTGGGCGCTGCCCAAGGGGGTTCCGACGGACCCGAAGGAGAACCACCTCGCCGTGCACACCGAGGACCACCCGCTCGACTACGGCGGGTTCGAGGGAGACATTCCGCGCGGGGAATACGGTGCCGGCCACGTCGACATCTGGGACTCGGGGGTCTACGACCTGGAGAAGTGGCGCGACGGCGAAGAGGTCATCGTGACGCTTCACCCCTCGCCGGACGGCGGGCTGGGCGGGCAGCCGGTGAAGGTGGCACTCATTCACACCGGTCACTCGACGCGCGGCGGTTCGAGCAGTTCAGACAAAGCCGACGAGAAGAACTGGCTGATCCATCGGATGGCCATCGAGACCAGGCGCAAGGACTACTCCCCCATGCTTGCCACGCTAGGAAACGAGTCCCAGCTCGAGCACGACGACGAGCGGTGGGTCTTCGAGAACAAGTGGGACGGCATCCGCGCCATCGCCTACGTGCAGGACGGCACCGTCCGTCTGATGACGCGCAACGGCCACGACGTGACCGCGCAGTATCCGGAGCTGACGGCCATCGCGGACGGGGTGCGCTCCCCCGCCGTGATCGACGGCGAGATCGTTGCGCTGAACGACGGCCATCCGGACTTCGGTCTGCTGCAGCAGCGGATGAACCTGCAGAACGAGACCGAGATCTCGCACATGGCCTCGCGCGTGCCGGTTCGGTACTACGCGTTCGACATCCTCGAGCTCGACGGGCACGACATCACCGACGAGGAATACGAGGTGCGCCGCGCGGCGCTGGAGCAAGTCGTGGCCGACCGGCGGCGCGGGGTGCTCCAGGTTCCGGATGCCGTCAGCGGGCCGATCGAGAAGGCCATGGCGGCCAGCCGAAAGGCGGGTCTGGAGGGGATCGTGGCGAAGGACAGGGAGTCCACCTACTCGTCGGGGAAGCGCTCCACCGCGTGGATCAAGGTGAAGCACCATGGCACGCAGGAGGTCGTGGTCGGCGGGTGGAAGCCCGGTGAAGGGCGGCGGGCGAACGGGATCGGGTCGCTGCTGCTGGGCATCCCGAATGGCAAGAAGCTCTCCTACGTCGGCAAGGTCGGAACCGGCTTCGGCGACGCCGACCTCGACGAGGTCGGCAGGCGACTGGCGGGGCTCGAGGCGAAGTCCGACCCGTTCGACGACATCCCGAAGACGGATGCACGCGGTGTGCGCTGGGTGAAGCCGACCCTGGTCGGCGAGGTGGAGTTCGCCGAGTGGACGCGCGGCGGACGGCTGCGCCAGCCCTCCTGGCGGGGCTGGCGGCCGGACAAGGACCCGAAGGACGTCGTGCGGGAGAGCTGAGGATCAGGGAGAGGCGGGGCTCGGAAGCCCGGTGAACTCCGTGTCGGCGTCGAGGTCTTCGTTGACGAGGCCGCGAACGATCGATTCCCAGTCGGAGCCCTCGTAGTCGGTCTCGGTCTGGCCGGGAAGAAGGCCGCCATAGACCGGCTCGTGCTCCTCGCCCTCCGGCGCGATGACGGTGAGCGACCCGATGGTGCGGCCGTCGTCCCCTCGTACGACCCAGTCGACCGGGCCGAGGCGATGCACAACATAGCCACTGCCCCTGTGCTCGAAGTGCACGTTCTCGTTCTCGAGGATGGACGCGATCATCGTGTGTCTCCCTGTCGTGCGGCCGGATCGCCCGGCCTGGTGGTCACTGAACGCTGTGCAGGAGGAACGTTGCCAGGCTATCGCGGCTTCGCCGCTCACTGGCTTCATCGGCTCGGCCAGCCGAGCAAGCTCGCCCGGCTCTCGCCTCAGTCGCCTCTATCCCCGTGCGGGCGCAGAGGTGGCGGCAGCTCGCCGGATTGCCGCGCCGACCCGTTCGTCCGCGTGCAGCTTCTCGTCCGCCTTCTCGTACGCGGCGTCGCCCCGCACCCTCAGACGCACCCGCTTCTCGGCCGCCTCGCCGAGCGAGAGCTCGTGACCGCGTTCGAGTTCGGAGCCGAACTCGGCTCCGACGACAAGCGCAAGGTTCACCAGCCACACCCAGAGCAGGGCGACGATCAATCCGCCCACGGCGCCGTACACCCGGTTGTAACTGGCGAAGTTCGCCACGTAGAACCCGAAGACGAGCGAGCCGAGCACCATGATGATCACGGCCACCGCTGCGCCGCAGGCGACATAGCGGATGCGCGGCTTGCGCAGATTGGGCGCTCCGAAGAACAAGACGGCGACCGCGACGATCACGGCGACGCCGATCAGCGGCCACTTGACGATCTCCCAGGTTGTGAAAACGGCGTCGCCCACGCCGATCGCCTGGCCGATGCTGCGCGCGAACGGACCGCTGAGCGCCAGGGACAGCACGACGATCACCGCCAGCGCCAGCACGATCACGGTGATCAGCACCTGCTGGGAGCGCAGCACGATGGCGCTACGCCCCTCGCGCACCCCGTAGATGCTGTTGACCGCACGGGTGAACGCCCCGACATAGCCCGAGGCCGACCAGATCGCGCCGATGATGCCGATGGCGAGGCCGATGCCCGCGGCCGTCGACGAGGTCAGCTGCGAGAGCAGCCCGGACAGCGCAGGCTGCACCTGCTGGGGCGCGAAGGCGTCGACCACCTGGAGCATCGTCTTCGATCCGGACCGCCCTGCCCCGAGCAGACCCAGAACCGAGACGAGCGCCAGGAGCGCCGGCAGAGCCGAGAGGACGGAGAAGTAGGTCAGACCCGCCGCAAGGTTCGAGCATCCGTCCCTGCCGTACTCACGTAGCGTGCGCCCCAGCACGTACTTGATCGGCATACGACCGTATCGGGTGGATGCCGCCGCCTTCGCCTCGCGTTCCCGCAGCTTCTGCTCGGCCGGCGATGGCGGCTTGCGTTCGTGCTCCAGCTGGGACTCGACCAGCTTCCGGGTGCGTTTCGCCGCCTGCTTGGTGTGCTTCTTCGCCAGATCGAGCGCATCCATGCCCGTCACGGTACGACGGAACGCCGTCGCACCCCACCCCTTGCGCTGACGCAAGGAATGATGGAACGGGCCGTCGCGTTCACAGAACATGCATACGCATAGATAGCAAGGAGGGCCTGTGGCCGTTCAGTTCGGTTTGGACACGTTCGGTGATGTTCCGCTGCACGCAGACGGCACGCAGGGGTCGGGTGCGCGCACCATTCGCGAGGTCGTGGAGCAGGCCGTGCTCGCCGACGAGCTCGGCATCGACGCGTTCGGCATCGGTGAGCACCACAGGGCGGACTTCGCGGTCAGTGCGCCGGACATCGTGCTGTCCGCGATCGCGGCACGCACGCAGACGATCGCGGTCGGCACGGCGGTGACGGTGCTGAGCTCGGACGATCCGGTGCGCGTGTACGAGCGATTCGCGACGCTCGATGCGGTCTCGAACGGCCGTGCGGAGGTCACGCTCGGTCGTGGCTCGTTCACCGAGTCGTTCCCGTTGTTCGGCTTCGACCTCACCCAGTACGAGAAGCTGTTCGAGGAGAAGCTCGAACTGTTCAGCCTGCTGCTGGATGAGGGCCCCGTCAGCTGGAACGGGACGGTTCGCGCTCCCCTGACCGACCAGCAGGTGTACCCCAAGACCGAGTCGGGGCGACTGAAGGCGTGGGTGGGTGTCGGCGGCAGCCCGGAGAGCGTCATCCGGTCCGTGCGGTACGGCATCCCGATGGCGCTGGCCATCATCGGCGGGAACGCCGGACGGTTCGCCCCGTACGTCGACCTGTACAAGCGCGCCCAGGAGCAGTTCGGCCGTGAGCCGATGCCGTTGGCCATGCACTCCCCCGGCTTCGTTGCCGACACCGACGAGCTGGCGATGGAGCAGCTCTACCCGTACCAGAAGGCGACCATGGACCGCATCGGCTCGGAGCGCGGGTGGGCGCCGCAGAGCAAGGAGCAGTATCTCAGCGAGGTGCGGCACGGGTCGCTGTACGTGGGTTCGCCCGATACCGTCGCGAAGCGGATCGCGGAGGCGATTAGGGTTCTGGGTGTCGACCGGTTCGACCTCAAGTACGCGAACGGCCCGATGCCGCACGAACTGCTCGAACACTCCATCGAGCTCTACGGCACGAAGGTGGTCCCCATGGTGCGCGATCTGGTCGCCTGAGCTGGTTGAGCTTGTCGAAACCTGCACCACTCGTGCGCCGGGTTTCGACGGGCTCAACCCACGGGATGGACCTCACGTTCTCGTCGGCGGCAGCGTCTACCGTGTGATGATGCTCCTGCCCTTCGAGTCCGTCGTGCGAACGCACGGCACTGTCGTGCTGCGGGTGTGCCGTTCGATACTCGCCGTCCACGACGCCGACGACGCCTGGTCGGAGACGTTCCTGGCCGCGATGGATGCCTACCCGCGACTGCCGGCGGACGCCAACGTCGAGGCGTGGCTGGTCACGATCGCGCGCCGCAAGTGCATCGACCTGCTGCGTGCGCAGGGTCGCCGTGCGGTGACCGTCGAGCGCATGCCCGAGGAGCCGGGAACGCTCGGGATCCCGGAGGACGCGCTGGAGGCCAGGGCGGACGCGGACGCGGTCGCACGGGCGGTCGCCGTGCTTCCGCACCGGCAGCGGCAGGCCGTGACCTACCACTACCTGGGCGGGCTGGCCTACCGAGAGGTGGCGGACATCATCGGCGGAACGACAGAGGCGGCGCGGCGCGCGGCGGCAGACGGCATCCGCACGCTCCGACGCACGATGGGGGCCGAATCATGAACGAGACGAAGAACGAGCCGACGGGTGGGGAGCTGAGTGCGCTCCACGACCGGCTGGCGCGGGCGGCCGAGGAGCGCGGTCTGATCGACGTTGGATACCGCGTCGTCGACAGTCCGGTGGGACGGCTTCTGGTCGCCTCCACCGAGCACGGGATCGTGCGCATCGCCTTCGAGCGAGAGGGGTTCGACAGCGTGCTGCAGGCGCTGGCCGACCGGGTCAGTCCGCGCGTGCTGGAGGCACCCGCCCGTCTCGATCGCGCGGCGGCCGAGCTCGACGAGTACTTCGCGAAGCGCCGCACCGGCTTCGACCTTCCGCTGGACTTCGCGCTCACTCGGGGGTTCCGCGGCGAGGTGCAAAGGCTGCTCCCCACGATCGCGTACGGGCACACGACGAGCTATGCCGAGCTCGCCAACGCGGCCGGCCGGCCCCGGGCGTTCCGTGCCGTGGGGACGGCGTGTGCGACGAATCCGCTGCCCGTCGTCGTGCCGTGCCACCGCGTGCTGCGCGGCGACGGCTCGCTGGGCGGCTACGCGGGCGGCCTCGACGCCAAGCGGGCTCTGCTCGACCTGGAGGCTGCCGCGTGAGTGATCAAGCGTTCCTCGCCGGTCGTCTGGAACGCGACGTGGTGCTCGACTCGCTCGTGCGGCACAGTGTGCCGGGCGTCGAACGCGTCGATCTCGCGAACGGGACCGTGACCCGCCTGGTGGGTGCGGCATCCGCCTCGCCGCCGGTTCCCGTGACGGTGGCCGTTCGCGACGACGGTGTCGAGGTGCACGGATCCGGGTCGCCCGAGGTGCTGGAGGCGGTGCGCGAGTGGTTCGACCTGGATACCGACATCGACCCAGTGCAGGATGCCTTCGTCGACGACCCGCTGCTGGGACCCCTGGTGCGCGAGCGGCCCGCCCTGCGGGTGATCGGGCATCCGGATGCCTTCGAGGCCGCCGCGCAGACCGTGCTAGGTCAGCAGGTCTCGCTTGCGGCGTGCCGCACGTTCACCGGACGGCTGGCAGCCGCGTACGGCGTTCGCGTCGGCGACGAGGAGCTCATCACCTTTCCCGCAGCAGAGGTCGTCGCCTCGGCCGAGTTGGAGGAGTTACGGGCAGCGGTCGGCATTCCGCTGAGTCGAGCGAGAACCGTCATCGCCCTCGCTCAGGCGTTCGCCGCGGGACTCCGGGTCGCTCGCGATGCCGACCACGGCGACGTGCGCGCCGAACTGCTCGCGCTGCCCGGCATCGGACCGTGGACTGTTGACTATCTCGCCCTCCGCGTTCTGCGGGATCCGGACGCGTTCCCGGTCGGCGACCTCGTGCTGCGCAGGGCGCTCGGCGGCGTCTCGCCGGCGGAGGCGCTCGAGTTCGGCGAGCGGTGGCGGCCGTGGCGTGCGTACGCCACCATGCACCTGTGGACCGCCGATGCGACCGGTGGTCGGCGGACTGTCGCCGGGGCTGCGAAGACGGCATGATCGGAGGATGGCCGCATCGCTTCCCGCTCCCATGCTCGCCCGCGCCGTCGACGCCGTCCCAGAACCGGACTCCGTGGAGGGCGGGCTGTCGTACGAACCGAAGTGGGACGGGTTCCGCGGCATCGTCGGCGTCGAGCCCGGCACGGACGGGAAGGCGGAGATCGAGATCGGCAGCCGAGGGGCGAAGCCGCTCACCAGGTACTTCCCCGAGCTGGTGACGGCGTTCGCGCAGCAGCTCCCCCGGTGCGTCGTCGACGGCGAGATCGTCGTGCGCACCGGAGAGCCCGGGTCCGAACGACTCGACTGGGAGGCGCTGTCGCAGCGCATCCACCCCGCCGCCAGCCGCATCACGATGCTCTCCGAGACCACTCCGGCGATGTTCGTCGCGTTCGACCTGCTCTCCCTCGACGGGGACGGCCTCATGGGTCGACCGTTCGCGGAGCGTCGGGAAGCGTTGGAGAAGCTGGCCGCCGCGTGGGAGCATCCGCTGTACCTCTGCCAGACGACGACGGATGTCTCTCTCGCCCGCCGCTGGCTCGTCGAGTTCGAGGGCGCCGGCCTCGACGGTGTCGTCGCGAAGCCGCTGGCCGCGCCGTATGCGCCTGGGAAGCGCACGATGCTCAAGGTGAAGCACCACCGGAGTGCCGACGTCGTGCTGATCGGCTACCGGGTGCACTCCAGCGGACGCGGGGTGGGATCGCTGCTGCTAGGCCTCTACGACGACCAGGGCGTTCTGCGGAACGTCGGCGGAGCATCCGCATTCAGCAACGCGCGCAGGCTCGAGCTGGTCGACGAGCTGGAACCGCTCGTCGAACGCGACGAGAACGGCGAGATGGTCAAGGGCGAGACGGATCGCAGCAGGTTCTCCGGCAGCAAGGATGTCTCGTTCGTCAGGCTGCGTCCGGAGCGCGTGCTCGAGGTGCGGTACGACCAGCTCGAGGGCCTGCGGTTCAGGCACACCGTGCAGTTCGACCGTTGGCGCGACGACCGGGAACCGCGATCGTGCACCTTCGATCAGCTGGAGCGACCTGTGGCGTACGACCTGTCCGGTGTCATCTCCTGATCAGTCGACGTCGATGCGGTTGCCGTGCTCGTCCCAGTTGCCTGCGACCTTCTTGCTGGGCTGAACCCGGGGTGGCTCGCCCGGCATCTTCGGATAGTCCGGGGGAAACGGCAGCTCGCCGAGCCCGTTCTCCAGGTCGCGCTGCCACCACGACAGCAGCACGTCGATGCTCGCCGGCTTCTCGTCGAAGTCCGACCAAGGGTCGCCGACCTGGGCGATCCGGTCCGGCACGGTCAGCACGGTGAACGATCGCGGGTCGACCGACTCCAGCTCGTCCCAGGTGACGGGGCACGACACGGAGGCGTGCGGCAGGGCGCGCGGACTGTAGGCGCCGGCCATCGTGCGGTCGCGGTTCGCCTGGTTGAAGTCGACGAAAACCTTGCGGCCGCGTTCCTCCTTCCACCAGGCGGTGGTGACGGCATCCGGCATGCGTCGCTCCAGCTCGCGTGCAGCGGCGATCACCGCGTGCCGCACGTCGAGGAACTCGTGCTCAGGTCGGATCGGTGCGAACACGTGCAGGCCACGGTTGCCCGAGGTCTTGACGAAGGCATCCATTCCCGCCTCGGCGAGCACTGCCCGCAACTGAATCGCGGCGGGAACGGCGTCGTCGAAGTCCGTTCCCGGCTGCGGGTCGAGGTCGATGCGCAGCTGGTCGGGGTTGTCCGAGTTCTCCGCCCGCGATGGCCACGGGTGGAAGACCACGGTGCCCATCTGCACCGCCCAGATCGCCGACGCGGGCTCATCGAGCACGAGTTGCGGATGCGATCTCGCACTCGGATAGACGACCATGACGTCGCGGATATACGCGGGCGCTCCCCGAGGAGGATTCTTGGAGAAGAACTGCTCGCCGTCGATCGTCTCGCGGAAGCGCTGCAGCGAGATCGGCCGGTCGCCGTTGGCCTTGAGAAACGGCTCGGCGACCGCATCGATGTATCGGGCGAGATCCAGCTTGGTGATCCCGGGCTCGGGAAACACCACCCGGTCGGGATGACTGATGCGCACCGAGCGCGTGCCTTCAGGCCCCTGTACCTCGAGCATCGTCTCGTCAGCCATGCGTTCCTCGTCGTCGGTGGTGTGCAGGTATCGGGCCGGCCGGCGCCGATGGCGCGCTGTGAGCTCAGCCTTGGCCGGAGATATTCACCATCCAGTTCACACCGAACCTGTCGACCAGCATGCCGAACCAGTCGCCCCATGGCGCCTTCTCCAGTGGCTCGACGATAGTGGCTCCCTGCGACAGGCCGTCCCAGTAGCCACGCAGGCCCGCCTCGTCGTCGCCGCTCAGCGACACGGTGATGGAGCCGCCCGGGGTGTACTCCATGCGGTTCGGGGTGTCCGCACCCATGAGAACGATGCCGCCGGGCGCGTTGAGCTGCGAGTGCATGACCTTGTCGAGCTCGCTCTCGTCTTCCTCCATCTGGAAGTCGCGGAAGGTGCTGACGGTGAGATCGCCGCCGAAGACGGACTGATAGAACTCCATGGCCTCGCGAGCGTTGTCGCGGAAGCTCAGGTAGGGATTGAGGACGACGGACATGGCTTTGCCTCGATTCTGACGCCGTTTGAGCACACGCTACCCGCGGACTCGGCCTCCGTCATCCCTGAAATCGCGGCTCGGCGGAGAGACGGGCTTAGACGGCGAGAACCGGAGCGAGCTCGGCCTCGAGAGCGGCGCGCGGCTTCGAGCCCACGATGGTGCGCACGACGGCGCCGTCGACGAGGAGCTTGAGACTCGGCACGGCCATGACGCCGTACCTCGCCGCGAGGCTCGGGCTGTCGTCGGCGTTCACCTTGACGATGGTGAACGCATCAGGGTGGTCGGATTCGATGCTCTCGAGCAGGGGTCCCAGCACCCGACACGGGCCGCACCAGGTAGCCCAGAAGTAGACGAGCACCGGTGTCTCGACATGCTCGAGTGTCGACGCGAACGTCTGCTCGTCGGCGATGATCATGATTCTCCTTCGTGTTCGTGGTCCGGCTCGCGCGATTCGGCGGCCCTGGACTCCGCTGCCCTGGATTCGGCAGCCCTCGATTCCGCAGCAGAGAGCAGTGCCTGCAGCGCCGACCGCCTTCGATCGAGCTCGTCGATCCTTCTCGTCAGGTCTGCGATGGCCGCGCTGTAGGCGGGACGGGTGGCCAGGCAGTCGTCGGCGTTGGCGTTGCCGCCGGCCAGGCAGTCCAGGAACGGTCGGGTCTGGTCGAGACTCAACCCGACGCGGCCCAGTTCGTGCGCCTCCGCGACGAGGCGCGGCACATCCTCGGCGTAGTCGCGATAGCCGTTCGGCAGCCGCGACGAGCCGACGAGGCCGAGCGACTCGTAGTGCCGAACCGTCTTCACGCTGACACCTGCGCGGCGTGCCACCTCTCCGATCCTCATTGCTGCCCTCCCGTCTCCGATCCACCGTCTCGTTCACGCTAAACGTTGCCCCGTGGGTCAAGGTCAAGCGGTGCGCGGATCTCGCGCGCGGGCGGTCGGATGCCCTGGCCGGTCTTCAGTTGTCGCGCTACGCGCTCGACTGACTCCATCGGCTCGGCAGAGCACGCAAGCGTGCTCTGCTCTCGCCTCAGTCATCAGTAGTCGCGCTACGCACTCGACTGACTCCATCGGCTCGGCAGAGCACGCAAGCGTGCTCTGCTCTCGCCTCAGTCATCAGTGCGAGCGGAAGAAGTCCGAGGCTCGTCCCGTCCAGAGCAGGATGATGATGATCAACGAGATCAAGGCGCTGATCGCGGCCCACGCGAACTGATCGGGGAATGCCCAGGCGGTGAAGGCATCCGCCGCGATGGCCAACAGCTGAACGATCGTGACGACGATGCGGGCGCCGCTCGATCCGCGCAGCAGTCCCCCTGCGATGAGCACGACAACGACGCCGAACAGGATCGAGAGGATCGCCGACGTGATCAGCGATGTGCTGCTCGACCATGCGGTTCGCACCGACGGCTCGTGCTGGAACACCAACAGCAGCACGCCGGCGACGATGTTGAGTGCACCCTCGATCCACGCGAGGACGGCGATGAGGGTCACGCCTAGAGGACGCCGGGCTGCCGCGCTCATTCCTGCTCCTTCGTGGCTCGACGGGACATTCGAGACGAAAGCATGCCAGATCGGGGCGAGTTGCACGGGGAATATCCCCGCGTGATAGATGTTGAAGTTGATAACACCCGACTCAAGTTCGGGCGGATCAACGGAAGACAACCCGGAAAACAGGAGATTCAGTGCCTGAGAACTTCATTCCCGGCGGCGCCGAGGCGAACGGCGATGGCAACTCGTTCGACGAGTTCCTCGCGCGTTACCTCGCGGGCGAACGCGCCCGTGCAGCCCGCTCGATCGACATCAGCCGCTTCCTCAGCAGGCGAACACAGGAAGTGCTGCAGCGTGCCGGGCGGTTCGCGCTCGAGCACGGCCACAACGAGCTCGACGCGCTGCACATCCTTCGCGTGATGGCCGACGAGGACCCGGCGGCCGACGCGATGCGCCGCATCGGCGTCGACCCTGCGCGCATCGTGCGTGCCGCCGACCAGCGGCTGCCGCAGACCGGCGACGCGACGACGGACGCGCCGGCCCTGACGCAATCCGCGCAGCGCACACTGTTCCACGCCTATCAGGTGGCGCGCGCATCCGGCTCCACCTACATCGACCCCGAGCACCTCTTCTACGCGCTCGTGATCGCCCAGGACTCCCCCGCCGGCCAGGTGCTGCAGTCCGCCGGCGTGACGCCGGAGGCGCTGGCAGGTGCCATGCGCGAGGCCGCGACGGTAGGCGCAGGCACGGACGGCGACACGGATGCCGAGGGGCAGGCATCCGAGACCCCCATGCTCGACCGGTTCGGCACCGATCTCACGCTCGAGGCCCGCGAGGGCAGGCTCGACCCCGTGATCGGCCGGGTGGACGAGATCGAGCAGACCGTGGAGATCCTCTCCCGGCGCACCAAGAACAACCCCGTGCTGGTCGGTGAGGCCGGCGTCGGCAAGACCGCGATCGTCGAAGGCCTCGCCCAGGCGATCGTCGACGGCGTCGTTCCCGAGCAGCTGCGCGACAAGCGAGTGATCTCGCTCGACCTGCCCGGCATGCTGGCCGGAACGCGCTACCGCGGGGACTTCGAGGAGCGCCTGACGAAGCTGATGGACGAGATCGCCCACCGCAAGAGCGAGCTGATCGTGTTCATCGACGAGGTGCACACCGTGATGGGTGCGGGCGCAGGCGGCGACGGCGGAATGGATGCCGGCAACATCCTGAAGCCGCGCCTTGCGAAGGGCGAGCTGCACCTCGTCGGAGCGACGACTCTCAAGGAGTACCGGCAGATCGAGAAGGACCCTGCGCTGGAGCGCCGCTTCCAGCCCGTGACCGTGGCGGAGCCATCCATCGAGGATTCCGTCGCCATCCTCTCCGGACTGCGCCGCGCGTACGAGGAGCACCACGGTGTCGAGTACACCGACGACGCGATCCGCGCGGCCGTCGAGCTGAGCGCCCGTTACGTCTCCGACCGCTACCTGCCCGACAAGGCGATCGACCTGATCGACCAGGCCGGCGCGCGGCTGCGGCTGCGCCTCGGCAAGCTGGTCGACGCATCCGAGCTGATGCAGCGTCTCGCAGACCTCGAGGCGGAGAAGAACTCCGCCGTCTCGGCGGAGCACTACGAGGAGGCGTCGAGGCTGCGCGACGAGATCGCCGGTGTCGAGGCCCGGCTGGCCGAGGCCTCAGCCGCTGGGGCACGGGTAGGGACGGATGCCGTCATCGACGAGCCCGAGATCGCCGCGGTGGTCGCGCGTGCGACCGGCATCCCCGTCGCTCGGATCGGCGAGGCCGACCGTGAGCGTCTGGCCAAGCTGGAGAGCGAGCTGCACGAGCGCGTCGTCGGACAGGACGACGCGGTGACGGCCGTCGCGAAGTCCGTGCGCCGCAGCCGCACCGGCATGGGTGACGAGCACCGCCCGGTGGGCAGCTTCCTGTTCCTGGGCCCGACGGGAGTGGGCAAGACCGAGCTGGCGAAGGCGCTCGCGGCGTCGCTGTTCGGCTCGGAGCGCTCGATGATCCGGTTCGACATGAGCGAGTTCGGCGAGCGTCACACGGCCGCGCGGCTGATCGGAGCCCCTCCCGGCTACGTCGGCTACGACGAGGCCGGACAACTGACCGAGCGCGTGCGCCGCAACCCGTACTCGGTGCTGCTGTTCGACGAGATCGAGAAGGCGCATCCGGACATCTTCAACCTGCTGCTGCAGGTTCTGGACGACGGACGGCTCACCGATGGACAGGGCCGCACCGTGGACTTCCGCAACACCGTGGTGATCATGACGTCGAACCTGGGCAGCGAGTTCCTGGCATCCAAGAGCGGTGCCCTCGGCTTCGTGGCTCCCGGCGCCGACGGATTCGGCGACGAGAAGGCGCTCCGCGACCGGGTGATGGGCAAGCTGCGCGAGAACATGCGGCCGGAGTTCATCAACCGCATCGACGAGATCGTGCTGTTCCGCAAGCTCGACAAGCAGCAGCTGCGCGACATCGTGCGCCTGCTGCTGACCGCGACCGAGTCGCGGCTGAGTGCACGGGAGATCACACTGACCGTGACGGATGCAGCGGTCGAGTGGATCGCCGACCACGGCTACGAGCCGGAGTTCGGTGCGCGCCCGCTGCGCCGTGTCATCCAGCGCGAGGTGGACGACCGCGTCGCCGACCTGCTCGTGAACGGCTCCGTCGACGACGGCGGAGCGGTGCACGTGGACGCGTCGGGCGACGACCTGCACGTGACCGCCGAGAGGCGGATGCCCGTAGCCGCCTGAGTGCCGCAGTTCGATCAAGAGTGACGAGACCGTGGGTAGACCCCACGGTCTCGCCCTCTGTACAGCGTGTCGCCGCGCTCGACGCGTGCGCTCCACCGGGCGAGGGCCCCACGCACGGTCAGGGCGATTGCGGAGAGGGCGGCGAGCGGCATGGGCATCCAATACTCCACCAGGCGCCACGCCGTGACGCCCAGCACCGCGACGCCGTGCGGCAGCGCGAGCGCGACGAACGCCGGCACCATGACACCCTCGACGATGCCCACCCCGCCTGGCGTGATGGGCAGCAGAGCGAGGATGTTCGCCAGCGCGTATACGAGCAGCAGCGGCGCGATCGGCGGATGCGCGCCGAACGCCGCGAACATGACCAGAAGTGCCGCGATGTCCAGCAGCCAGTTCGCGACGGCGAATCCGACGGCGGCGGCGAATCGGCGGGGGCTGGCCGCGAGCCTGCGTACGGCGCGAACCGTGTGCGCAATGGACCTCGTGATGCGCACCGATGCGCGGCCCGGGAGTCTGCCGGTCGCCGCGCGGACGAGCCGAACGGTGCGCGAGGGACGAAGAGCGGCGAGGCCGAGCAGCACGGCGGCCGTGCCGAAGACACCCCCGACGAAGGCGCCGGCGATGCGGTAGTACGGCGCGGTCGGAAGAGCCGCAACCGACGTGGCGAGGCCGAGCGCGAACAAAAGACCCAGCGTGAGGTTGGAGATGACCACCTCTGCCGTCACCCCGGCCACTACCGCGCTGCCCGGTGTTCTCCTGCGGGTCAGCATCCGGTAGCGCACGGCGAGCGATGTCGCGCCGCCGCCCGGGATGGCGTTGGTGACGCCGACACCGGCGAGGTCGACGTGCAGCACCGTGAGGAACCGAGGACGCGTTGCCGGGTCGAGGGCGATCCAGGTCAGGCCGGCGAGCGCGCACAGCGACAGCAGCTCGAGTGCCACGCCGGCCAGGAGCAGCGGTGCCGACACCGCCGACACGAGCGACAGTGCACGAGCGGCGTCGTGCCACTGCGGCACGACGACGAATCGCACCAGCAGGGCGACGATCGACAGCGCGAGGCCGGTGCGGATGAGCAGGAACGCGCGCCCTCGCCGCTCCCGCTCGCCCGCCTTGGCCGTGGGGGCCCTAGGACTGTGCGCCGGCGTGGCCGCCATACCTCACGGTAACCCCGTGCCCCTCATCCGGCGGCCGCGTCGACCAACTCCTGGATGACGATCTTCTTCTGGTGCATCATCACCTGCACCTGCTCCGGTCGGCGGACCAGCTCGTCCATGTTCTTTGGAATGATCTGCCAGCTCACGCCGAACCGGTCCTTGCACCATCCGCACTGCTCCGACTCCGGCACGTGCGAGAGCCTCGACCAGTACCTGTCGATCTCCGCCTGGTCGGCGCAGGTGACGACGAACGAGATCGCCTCGTTGAATCTGAACATCGGTCCGCCGTCGAGGCAGACGAAGTCGACGCCGTTCAGAGTGAAGCGTCCGTTCAGAACCTTGCCGGACATCCCGGAGAAGTGCTCGTCGAGCTTCTCGTCGGGATACTCGTCGATCGAGACGATGCGGGAGTCCGGGAACACGTCGACGTAGTACTCCATCGCCTCCCGCGCCTGGTCGTCGAACCACAGGCACGGCTGAATGGCGGCGATCCCGCTCATCGGTGTGCTCCTTCCGACGCGACGATGTCGTCGATCTGGCCCATGGCCTCTCGCATGCCCTCTTCCATGCCCATCTGCATCATCTGCTCCAACTGCTCGAGGCTGACGAATCGGTTGACCGTGGTCATGCGGGTGCCCTGAACGTCGTCGTCGAGCGGAACGGCTTCAAGCGTCACCTCGACCCGCGCAGGCACGTCATCGGTCGGCTTCCCGTCATCGTCGGAGAACCCCTCGTCGAACGCGAGGCTCCTCGGCGGGTCGACGGCGACGATCGCCCACCAGCCGTGCGCCTTGTCGCCCTCCGGTCCTGTCATGTAATACGCGCTTCTGCTGCCGACGCTGAGCTCGTGCTCGTCGAACGTGGCCGGCCAGGTCGGCGGCCCCCACCAGCGCTCCAGCTGGCGGGCGTCTTCCCACACCTGCCAGACCCTCTCCGGCGGAGCCGCGAACTCCGCCACGAACGTGAGCGTCAGGTTCTCGGCATCCCTCACGGTACTGATCACGGTCATCTGTCGTGCCCCTTCGTCATGTCTTCGGCGAGGATGCCCTCGATCGCCGACGCCCTGTCGCGCCAGAGCGACTCGTAGCGGGCGAGCAGCTCGTTCGCCCGCCTGATCGTCTCCGGAACCGCGCGCACCAGCTGCTCCCTCCCCCGGCGCTCCTTCGTCACGAGACCCGCCCTCTCGAGCACGCTGACGTGCTTCTGCACGGCGGCGAAACTCATCAGGTAGCTCTGCGCGAGGCCCGAGATGGATCGATCGCCGCCCAGCGTGCGCGCCACGATGTCACGCCGGGTGGCATCGGCGAGCGCGTGGAAGATGCGGTCGATCTCGTCGTCGGTGAGGATATCGGGCATCCGTCTATCTACAACCATTTGGTTGTAGGTTATGGCCTCGCCATCGTGCCGTCAAGGGATGCCTGCCTCGGCGGCCTCTTGAAGGCCTCGCGCATCATCAGTTGTGCCACCGATGGCGTGCCGCTCACCGTGCCGACCGCCGCCGTGGTGCGCACGAAGCGGCGGTCGTCGAGCTGTCGCAGCATGGCATCGGCGAGGTCGATGCGAGCCGTGAACTTCTGCGGGAGGTAGCGCTCGGCGATGCGGTAGTCACTGACGGCATCCGCATCGAAGAGCCCGGAAGGTCGCAGCACCGTCCAGTCGACCTCGCTGCCCGACAGCGTCGCCTCCATGCGCTTCATATCGTCGTACAGCGTCTTGCCGAGAACCCCGGCCACGAACGGTTGCAGCACGTGCTCGAACAGGAACCCGCCGTGCGGGCCGGCCTCGATGTCCACGGCGCTCGAGCTCACGCAGACCAGGCGGCGGACATGATGCTCCGCCATCGCCTGCAGCATGGCCGTGATGCCCGCCGAGTACGTCGTGATGCGCTGGCGACCGTAGGGCACGCCAAGAGCGGACAGAATCGCATCCGCTCCCCCGACGGCGCGGCTCACCGATGCCCGGTCGAACACGTCGACGCGTTCGACCGCTAGGCGGTCGTGTTCGAGCGGGAACTGCAGCGGCGAACGCGTCGCCGCATCGACGTCGAGTCCGCGCTCCAGGGCGAGGCGCGTGACAAGCCGGCCCGTCGGACCGTTCGCACCGAACACCACGATCTTCACTAGATTCTCCTCAGGCTCAGGTTCCTGATAATATGAAAAGCATACTATATGGAGACGAGAATGAATAGTGGCTCGAACGACGCCAGAGCGAGGCGACGACTCACCGCCGAGCTCAAGCGGCGCTTCCGCGACGTGAACAATCAGATCGCGCTGCTGTCGCACCACGTCTCCTCGCGCGTCGAGCTGCGCGACGTCGACCTGGACTGCCTCGACTTCCTTGCACAGCACGGTGCCACGAGCCCGAGCGCGCTCGCCAGGCGAGCCGGCGTGCATCCGGCGACCATGACGGGCGTGATCGATCGGCTGGAGAAGGGCGGGTGGATCGCCCGCGAGCGCGACCCGAATGACCGGCGCGCCGTCGTGGTCTCAGTGCGACAGGACGCCATCGGCGAGGTGTTCAGGCACTACGAGGGCATGAACGCCCAGATGGATGCCGTGTGCGCCGACTACTCCCCCGCCGAGCTCGAGCTGATCGCGGGCTTTCTGCAGCGCACGGCGGATGCCGGCCGGCGCGCGGTCGAGGAGTTCGCGGAGGGCTGACGTCGGGCAGCGCCGTCTACTTCGTTGCGGAGTTTGTAATAGTGCGTGCCGCACTATATAGTGTGTCACGTGGATGAAGAAGAACGTCAGCGACGGGAGATCTCCGACGCGCATCGTCAGGAGCTGAATCGCGGCTCCGTGGTGCTCGCGAGCCTGCTCGCACTGCAGACTCCGGGCTATGGGTACGCGCTGCTGGAGACGCTCGACAAAGCGGGCATCCCCGTGGCCGGAAACACGCTCTACCCCTTGCTGCGAAGGCTCGAGGGCCAGGGATTGCTCACCAGCGAGTGGGACACGACTGAGAGCAGGCCGCGCAAGTTCTACCGCACCAGCCGCGACGGCCAGCGACTCGCGCGCGCCTTGCTCGCGGAGTGGAGGCAGCTGGACGCGGCCCTCGAAAGTCTGGACACGACGAAAGGCGACGAATCATGAGCACGAAGGCCACAGACGAGTACATCGCGGCGGTCGTCCGCCACGTTCCGCAGCGCAAGCGGGCGGATGTCGAGCGCGAACTGCACGCCCTGATCGCCGACGAGATCGACGGACGGATCGCAGCGGGTGAACCTGAAGGAGAGGCCGAGCGATCGATGCTGCGAGAACTGGGCGATCCGGAGGTGCTGGCCGAGCGTTACGCTCCCGTCTCGAGGGTGCTGCTCAGCCGGCACGTCTATCGGGCGTGGGCGAAGACATCCCTGTGGTCGTGCATCGTCGTGCTTCCGATCGTTTACATCGTTCTCGTCATCGTGCGCACGGTGAACGGCGACAACCCCGGCGCGGTCGTCTTCCTGCCCCTCGGCGTGGCGATCACGGTCGGCATGTACCTCTTGGTGGGGATCACGGCACTCTTCGCCGCCGTGGACCGTCACGACGCGAGGCTCGGGTCTGGAATCGGTCCGGCGCGGCACGACGGCCTGGCCGGGGATTAGTGCCGACGCAACCCGTCGAGCGTCAGACGGCGACCGCCAGGCAGGCGACCAACCCGACCACGGTGATCACGATGAAGGCGCAGACGACCAGGACCGTTCCCTTGGCCTGACGACGGCGATCGTCCGTGCGGTCGGCGCCCCACAGTTCGGCCTTCAGCCGCACCCGGTGCGCCTCGGCGACGATGTCGCTCGTGCCGGGAAGCGAGAGGTCGAGCGACCCGCGCTCGAACTGCTGCTCGATGCGCACTGCCTCGTCGAGCGTCATGGGCGCCTTCGCCACGCCGCGGGAGACGGTCCTCGACCGTGCACCGGCGGGGCCGGTACGGTCGCCTTCGCTCATGGTGCACCTCCGATCGGGACTCAGGCGCTTCCAGCGTACGAGTCTGGCCCGTGATCGGCTCGGCGTCTACTCCTGCTGCCCTGCCGGCACGAACCGGTAGCCCATGCCCGCCTCGGTGATCAGGAACCGGGGGCGGGACGGTTCGGGCTCCAGCTTCTTGCGCAACTGGGCGAGGTAGAGACGCAGGTAACCGGAATCCGAGGTGTGATGCGGTCCCCACACCTCGGTGAGAATCGCCTCCCTGGTGACCAGGCGGTCCGGGTTGCGCACCAGCAGCGCCAGGATCTGCCACTCCGTGGGGGTGAGCCGCACCGGATGCCCGTTCCTGATGACCCGGCGCCCGGCAAGGTCCACGACCACGTCGGCGAACTCGACGCGAGGCTCCTCGTCGGCTGCGGGCATCCTTCGCACCAGAGCACGGATGCGCGCCAGCAGCTCGTCCGTCGCGAACGGCTTCGTGACGTAGTCGTCGGCGCCCCGGTCGAGCGCCTCCACCTTCTCGGCCGAATCCGTGCGACCGGAGATGACCAGGATCGGCACGGTGCTCCAGCCGCGGATCGCCTCGATCACCGCCAGTCCGTCGAGCCCAGGCATACCGAGGTCGAGGACGACCAGGTCGGGGTGGTCATCGATCACCCGGTCGAGCGCCTGCTTGCCGTCAGCGGCGATCGCCACGTCGTACCCCCGCGCGGAGAGGATGATGCGCAGCGCACCGAGGATCTGTCGGTCATCGTCGGCGACGACGATCTTCATCGGTTTCCCTTCGTAGGTTCGCGGCCGAGTGGGCCCGGTGCGGTGCGCGCGAAGACCGGAAGCGCGATCACCATGGTGAGCCCGCCGCCCGGTGTGTCCTCGGGCGTGAGGGTACCGCCCATGCCCTCCACGAACCCCTTCGAGAGCGCGAGCCCAAGCCCGATCCCCGTCGTGTTGTCGGTGTCGCCCTCGCGTTGGAAGGGCTGGAAGATCAGGTCCTTGCGCTCGTCGGGCACGCCGGTGCCGCTGTCGGCGACGCGCACCTGCAGCTCGTCGCCGAAGACGCTCACGCCGAGTCGTGGTGGATGCCCGTGCGGCGAGTAGCGCAGTGCGTTGGCCAGCAGGTTGACCAGCACGCGCTGCAGCAGCACCGGATCGGCCATCACCGCCGGCGTGCCCTCCGGAACGTCGAGCTCCACGCTGCCGGGGGGCGCCGACAGCTCCTCGAGGGCGGCGGGCAGCAGGTCGTCGATATCCACCCGTCGGAGGGAGACGCCGAGCACGCCGGCCTGAACGCGTGTGACGTCGAGCAGGTTCGTGACGAGCGCGTCGAGATTCGCCAGGCTGTCGTTCGCGGTCTCGAGCAGGGCCTCCCTGTCCGGCGTGCTCAGTTCGACCTGCGGCGACCGCAGGCTCGTCACCGCCGCGGTCGCCGCCGCGAGCGGGCGGCGGAGGTCGTGGCCGACGGCGGCCAGCAGCGCCGAGCGCACGCGGTCGGTCTCGGCCAGTGGCTTCAGCTGAATCGCGGTCTCGCTGAGCTCGCGGTGCTCCAGCGCGGCATCCAGCTGAGTCACGATCACGGAGAGCACCCGGCGGTCGGATGCCGTCAGCTCCGCCCCGTAGAGCTCCAGCGTTCCACGCTCCCCGACCGGCTCGACGGTGCGCAGCTCCGCCTTCTGCGCCTCCTGCACCGCCTCATCGGCCGGGCTCGTCTCCTCGGACAGAACCGTGCCGTCGTCGGCGAGCAGCCGCACCCGGCTGAGCCCGAACGCCTCGCGTGCACGTTGTACGAGCGCGTGCACCGCATCCTCACCACGGATGACGCCGCCGGCCACCGTGGCCAGCACATCCGACTCCGCGGCCGAGCGCTGCGCCGCCCTGGTGCGCCTGGCCGCTTGGTCGACGACGAAGCTCACCAGCGCGGCGCCGACCACGTACAGCAGCAGCGCGAGCAGGTGAACGGGCTGCGCGATCGTGATGGTGTAGATCGGCGCGACGAAGAGGTAGTCCAGCGTGAGGCCGGAGAGCACGGCGGCGAACAATGCCGGCCAGATGCCTCCGACAAGAGCCACGACAACGACCAGCAGCTGGAACGCGAGAACGTCGCTGGCGAGGGCATCCGGGCTGCGGAAGAGCCAGAGCAGCCAGCTCAGCAGCGGTCCGCCGATGAGCGCGAGCACGAATCCGTAGACCCTGCGCCGCAGGCTGAGCGCGCCGCGTGCCCGCGGCAGCACGAGCTGACGGCTGCCGGCGGCGGCGTGCGAGACGATGTGCACGTCGATGTCGCCGGAAGCCCTGATCACCGTCGACCCGATGCCCGGGCCGGTGAGGAAGGCGAGCAGCCGAGACCTGCGCGACACGCCGATCACGAGCTGGGTGGCATTGACGGCCTTCGCGAAGTCCACCAGGGCGCCGGGGATGTCGGACCCGACGATCTCGTGGTACGCGCCGCCCAGCTTCTCCACGAGGGCCCGCTGCTCGGCGAGGGCGCCCGGATGCCGTTCCCTCAGCCCGTCGTCGCTCACCACGTGCACGGCGAGCAGGTCGCCGCCGCTGGAGCGTGCCGCGATGCGCGCGCCCCTGCGCAGCAGCGTCTCTCCCTCCGGGCCGCCCGTGAGCGCGACGACGACGCGTTCGCGCGCCTCCCACTTGCCTTCGATGCCGTGCTCTCGCCGGTAGGTCTGCAGTGCGCTGTCCACCTCGTCGGCCAGCCAGAGCAGGGCGAGCTCGCGCAGCGCCGTGAGGTTGCCGAGCCGGAAGTAGTTCGACAGGGCGGCATCCACCCGGGCGGCCGGATACACGAGTCCCTCCGCGAGGCGATCGCGCAGCGCCTGTGGGGCGAGGTCGACGACCTCGACCTGATCGGCGGCGCGCAGCACGGCATCCGGAATCGTCTCCTGCTGACTGATGCCCGTGATCTGTTCCACCACGTCGTTCAGCGACTCGATGTGCTGGATGTTCACCGTCGAGATCACGGTGATGCCGGCATCCAGAAGCTCCTGCACGTCTTCCCAGCGCTTGTCGTGACTGCCGCCCGGAGCGTTGGTGTGGGCGAGCTCGTCGACGAGCGCGATATCCGGCCTGCGGGCCAACACCGCACCGAGGTCCATCTCGGTGAGTCCCACGCCGCGATAGACGACCGAGCGGCGCGGAACGATCTCGAGCCCAGTGAGCATGGCGGCCGTCGCGTCACGGCCATGCGTCTCGACGATCGCGACGACGACGTCCTTGCCGGCCTCAGCCAGCCGCTTGCCCTCTTCGAGCATCGCGTACGTCTTGCCGACACCGGGGGCGGCGCCCAGCAACACACGCAGCTTGCCTGTGGACATGGTGCCGCTTCAGCCGTCCCATCCAGGGTTCGCGATGGGAACCACGCCCGAGCGACGGTCATCCAATGTCACTTGCGCCCCTCATCGCCCGTTGGGTCCATCTTCGACAGTGCGAGGTTCAGCTGCAGCACGTTCACGGTCGGCTGACCGAGGTATCCGAGATCTCGCCCCTGAATCATAGACTTCACGAGCTTCTCGACCCTGGCTGGCTCGATTCCCCTGGCGTCGGCGACCGCGTTCACCTGCAGCAAGGCGTATTGCGGGCTGATGTGCGGATCGAGCCCGGATCCGGACGCAGTCACGGCGTCGGCGGGAACGCTCGCGGCGTCTGCCCCGTCGAGCTTCTCGATCGTCGTCTTGCGCTGCTGGATCTCCTTCGTCAACTCCGGATTGTTCAGACCGAGGTTGCTCGCGCTGGAGGCGTTCGCGTCGTAGCCGGTTCCGGCGGCCGACGGGCGCGACTGGAACCATTGCGGCAGCGGCTTGCCCTTCCCGTCCGTGAACGATTGGCCGATGAGGCTCGACCCGATCGGCTGCCCATCGACCTTGATGAGCGAACCGTTTGCCTGGGCGGGCATGACCACCTGTGCGACGCCGGTCATCACGAGTGGGTACACGATGCCGAGCCCGGCGGTCAGCACGATCATGGCGCGAACAGCCACCCAGTACTGACGCCCTGTTCCCCTGAGTGATGGGCTCATTGCTTGTCTCTTTCCTTCATGGTGACGTCGGGTGCCGGCATCAGAATCCCGGGATCATGGCGATGAGCAGGTCGATCAGCTTGATCCCGATGAACGGCGCGATGATCCCGCCGAGTCCGTAGAAGAGCAGGTTGCGGCTGAGAAGACTGCTTGCCGACGATGGCCGGTATCGCACGCCACGCAGCGCGAGCGGAATCAGGATCACGATGATGATCGCGTTGAAGATCACCGCAGAGAGGATGGCGGATGACGGCGAGTGCAGCTGCATCACGTTCAGCACTCCGAGCCCTGGGAACACTCCGACGAACATCGCGGGGATGATGGCGAAGTACTTCGCGACGTCGTTCGCGATGGAGAACGTGGTGAGGGCACCGCGGGTGATGAGCAGCTGCTTGCCGATGGAGACGATGTCGATGAGCTTGGTCGGGTCCGAGTCGAGATCGACCATGTTGCCGGCCTCCTTCGCCGCGGATGTACCCGTGTTCATCGCGACGCCCACGTCGGCCTGAGCGAGAGCGGGCGCGTCGTTGGTGCCGTCTCCGGTCATCGCGACGAGGTTCCCGCCCTCCTGCTCCCGCTTGATGAGCGCCAGCTTGTCCTCGGGGGTGGCCTCGGCCAGGAAGTCGTCAACGCCGGCCTCGTCGGCGATCGCCCTCGCGGTGAGCGGGTTGTCGCCCGTCACCATCACGGTGCGGATCCCCATGCGGCGCATGTCCGCGAACCGCTCCACCAGCCCCGTCTTGACGACGTCCTTGAGATAGATCACCCCGAGGATGGTCGACGCGCCGGATTGCGTACGAGCCGCCACAGCGAGCGGAGTGCCGCCGGACTGCGAGATGCGTTCGACGAGCCGGTCGAGCTCGACGGCGACGTCGGGTGGCACAGGAGACTCCTGCTGAACCCACGCGATGACAGCGCTCGCGGCTCCCTTGCGCATCTGCGTTCCGTTTGCGAGGTCGACACCGCTCATCCGGGTCTGCGCGGTGAACGGGACCACGTCGCCCGGCACCGAGGGCGGCGGCGTGCGACCCAGCGTGGTCGCCAGTGCGACCACGGACGAGCCTTCGGGGGTTGGATCGCTGAGCGAGGCCAGCGCCGCCGCGTCGACCAGTTCGGCGAGCGGTGCATCGGCCACGGGCAGGAACTCGCTCGCCTGACGATTTCCGTAGGTGATGGTCCCCGTCTTGTCGAGAAGGAGCGTGTTCACATCCCCTGCCGCTTCCACGGCCCTACCCGACATGGCGAGCACGTTGCGCTGAACCAGCCGATCCATTCCCGCGATGCCGATGGCCGAAAGCAGGGCACCGATGGTTGTGGGGATGAGACATACCAGAAGCGCGATGAGAACTGGAACGGTCGGTGTCGCGTGGGCGAACCCGGCGACGGGCCCCAGGATGAGCACCACCACGACGAAGACGATCGTCAGGCTGGCCAGAAGGATGTTGAGGGCGACCTCATTCGGCGTCTTCTGGCGGCTGGCCCCTTCGACGAGGTGGATCATCCGGTCGACGAATGTCTCGCCCGGCTTGGAGGTGATGCGCACGACGATGCGGTCCGACAGCACTCTCGTGCCGCCCGTGACAGCGCTGCGGTCGCCACCGGACTCGCGGATCACCGGCGCCGACTCCCCGGTGATCGCCGACTCGTCGACGGAGGCGATGCCCCAGACGATGTCCCCGTCGCCCGGGATGAGATCGCCGGCTTCGACCACGACGACGTCGCCGAGCTTCAGGTCGGCCGATGCGACCCTTGTCGTCGCTGCATGAAGCGCTCCGGGGTCGGTGTCGCCGTAGCCGACGACCCGGTGAGCCGTGGTCGTCGTACGAGTGGCGCGCAGGCTCGCGGCCTGCGCCTTGCCGCGTCCCTCGGCGACGGCTTCCGCCAAGGTGGCGAACACGACCGTCAACCAGAGCCAGACCGCGATCCACCAGGTGAAGGCGACGGAGGAGGTCGTACCGCCGACCGCCTGGTCGCCGAGAAAGGGTTGCACGATGGCGAGCACGGTGGTCAGGGCTGCGCCCACCTCGACGATGAACATCACCGGGTTGTGCCACAGTTCGCGCGGGTTCAGCTTGCGCAGCGCGTCAGGGAAGCTCGTGACGAGCTGTCGCGGATTGAATGCTCCACCGCGCGTCTTGCCGGAGTGAGGCTGCTCGCTCGTCGCAGTATCCGGGATCGTCGCGGTCGTGCCGCGGTCACTCGTTTCACTGTCACTCATTAGTCAGTGCAGTCCTTCCGCAAGCGGCCCGAGGGCGAGAACAGGGATATAGGTCAGAGCGGTGATGATCAGGATGGTCCCCACCAGCAACCCGACGAATTGCGGCCGGTGCGTCGGCATCGTGCCGACCGTGACGGGAATCTTCTCCTGGGCGGCGAGCGACCCGGCGAGGGCCAGCACGAAGACGATCGGGATGAATCGGGCAAGGAACATCGCCGCTGAAAGCGCCGCATTCATCCATGGCGTGTTCGCCGAGATCCCTCCGAACGCCGAGCCGTTGTTGTTCGCCGCCGACGTGAACGCGTACAGGATCTCGGAGAAGCCGTGCTGACCGGGGTTGAAGATCGTGGTCTTCTCGACGCTCTGCGCGACGCCGGGGATGGCGAAGCTGAGCGCGGTGCCTGCGAGCACGATCGTCGGAGTCGTGAGGAAGTACAGGCTGGCGAGCTTCATCTGCCGCGAGCCGATCTTCTTGCCGAGGTATTCGGGCGTGCGCCCCACCATCAGCCCCGCGAGGAAGACGGCGACGATAGCCATCACCAGGATGCCGTACAGCCCTGCCCCGATGCCGCCGGGTGCGACCTCGCCGGTCATCATGTTGATCATCGTCATCATGCCGCCGAGAGGGGTCAGGCTGTCGTGCGCGGCATCGACGGCGCCGGTCGACGTGAGCGTGCTCGTCGTGCCGAAGAGGGTCGTTCCGATGATGCCGAATCGTTGCTCCTTCCCTTCCATCGCGCCGCCGGCCGCCGCGGTGGCGGCTCCGCCCGAGGCCGACTCGATCCAGGTGAACAACGAAACGGAAGCCACGAAGATCACCCCCATCGCCGCGGCGATCGCGTAGCCCTGGCGATCATCGCCCACCATCCGGCCGAAGGCGCGCGGCAGGCTGAAGGGCACGAGCAGCATGATGAAGACCTCGATGACGTTGGTCCATGCCGTCGGGTTCTCGAACGGGTGCGCGGAGTTGGCATTGAAGAATCCGCCGCCGTTATTGCCGAGCAGCTTGATGGCTTCCTGGGATGCCGTTGGGCCGCCCGGAATGTTCTGGGTTCCTCCTGCCAGCGTGTGCACGGCGTCGATCGCGTTGAAGTTCTCGATCACACCGCCGGCGACCAGCACGAGTGTGAAGATCACGGAGATCGGCAAGAGAATGCGCAGCGTCCCCCGGATCAGATCGACCCAGAAGTTGCCGATGGTGCCGGATCGGTGCACCGTGAAACCCCTCACGAGTGCGATGGCGACAGCGAGTCCGACGGCCGCCGACACGAAGTTCTGCACCGTGAGGGCCGCCATCTGCACGGTGTAGCCGACCGTTGCCTCCGGCGTGTACGACTGCCAGTTCGTGTTCGTGACGAAGGAGATCGCGGTGTTGAACGCGAGGCCTTGCGGCACGGCGGGTAGGCCGAGCGAATACGGCAGCCATGCCTGCAGGCGCTGCACCAAGTAGACGATCAGCACGCCGACGACCGAGAACGCCAGGACGCTGCGCAGGTAGACCTGCCAGCTCTGCTCCGAGGAGGAGTCGACGCCGATCAATCGGTAGACGCCGCGCTCGATCCTCAGGTCTTTGCGCGAGGTGAACGTGTGCGCCAGGTGATCGCCGAGCGGTCGATAGCAGATGGCGAGCATCAGCGCGACGGTGAGGAGCTGGGCGATGAAGAGCCAGAACGTGAGCACCTAGAACTTCTCCGGCTTCACGAGGGCGTACACGAGGTACACGAGCGATGCAGCGGCAAGAAGCGCGGAGAGAACGACGAAGAAGATCACAGCTTCTCCACCGCCCGCGCGACGAGCGCCACCACCACACCGAGGGCGGCGATGCCGAGAATGCAGACGACGTCCAGCACGAGGATGCTCCGTCCCACGTATCGCCGCGATGGCGGCGGGCCGCGCGGTGCGACCAAGCCACCATCGAACTCGTGCGGAGCGGGATCGAGCCCTGCCCTTACGGAATCCACACGGGCTTGGGCCGGATGCTCACGGGTTCCGTACGTGAGCCCGCGTTTCTCGGCGTCGACTTGTCAACCCGGTTCCCGGTCCGAGGCGGGCGATCTAGCGTTTTCCGAATGAAGGAACTGGTCTTCGGCGGCCGTGGTGTTCTCGTCGGGGACACGGCTGCAGACACGGTCGTCGAGTATGCGGCGGTACTGGCCAGAGCGGCCACCGCCGACACGATCGAACTCCGCGCTCTCGGCGAGCGGGGCCAGCCGCTCCGGGTGTACTACATGCTCAACTCCACCGTGGCGATCATGGCGCAGTCCTCCAGCAGCAGCGCTCCCGAGCCCGACAACGTGGAGATCGTGCACTACATGCGTGACGCCATGAAGCGATTGGATCCCGATCCGCTCGAGTACGGGTGGCCGAGCGTCGACCCCTTCGATTGACGGAGTGGGCCCCGCCCCGACGGTCAGGCCGGATCCTCGACCGCTCTCCTCCATCGCGTTGCCCCGGTGAGCCAGGCGGCGAGTCGGGTGCGCACGACGATCAAGGCGGCCGTCCACGGTACGAGCGCGCAGATCGCGAAGACGAACCAGTCGGGTGCCGGCGGGGCGAAGTGCTGCATGAGCCAGAGCACGAACGGGTGCACGAGCACGACCATGAACCCGCAGCACGCCAGAACCGTTGCGATGAGCGACGCCCGCCGTGGCAGGCGGGTGAAGACCCATTCCGCGACCAGCACGAGCGTCGACGCGATGACGACGGCGCTGATCGTGCTCACGAGCGGCGTGCCGTAGTCGCCTTGCTTGATGTCGACCGGCCGCGAGAGTCCGAGCGCCACCGATCCGACGACGACGCCCAGGGCAGCGAGACTGACCAGGGCCGCCGGTCGCAGGCGCTGCGGCGTGATCAGCCGGTCATGCAGGCGACGGCCCTCCCAGCCGAGCATGAGGTAGATCAGGCACGGCAACGCCGAACCGATCGAGAACGGTGTCTGCGCGAGCTGGGGTCCGAACATCCAGCCGGCGGCGGCCGCGAGAACTGCGACGGCCCACACCGCGTACCGGGGAGCCCTCCAGAGCAGCCGCAGCAGCACGCAGCACACGAACAGAACGCTGATGAACCAGAACGTGGTGTACGGCATCGCCGACTGCTGCCCGTTCCAGACGGGGAGGAACAGCCGTTGCCACGTGGTGGATTCCAGCAGCGGATCCAAGATCAGGAACGGGACCGCGATCAGCACGAACCACACCGCGTACGGCAGAAGCAGCGTTCGCGACCGTTTGCCCAGCTCCACCGCGAACGGCCGCTGAGGCGACCAGAAAAACCCGGCGAGGATGAAGAACAGCGGAACATGCCACGTGTACAGCAACGGTCGCACCAGCGGGGTGCCGAGGGTATGACCGGCGATCACCGCAAGGATGCCCACCACCCGCACCGCGTCGATGGCGCCCGACCGCGCGCTCCTGCCGGCAGCGGCGCCCTGGGCAACGGATGCCGCGGCTTCCGGCGGCCGCTGCCCGGGGTGCTCCAGGACGGGTTCAACTATCGACGGTGATCCGCTCACGGGCCTCCTCCTGCGCCGGCCCTGACGAGACGCGCTCCCGCCGGCTCTTCAGCCGTCTGAGCAGGGCGGTCACGACGATGGGCAGCACGGAGACCACCACGACGAGCACCATGAGCGCGTCGATGTTGCTGACGACGAACGGGATGCCGCCGAGCAGCAGCCCAAGGACCACCATGACGATGCACCACGACGCCGCCCCCAGCACGTTCCAGAGCAGGAACCGGCGGTACCGCATCCGTGCGACGCCTGCCGCCAGCGGCACGTAGGTGCGCACGATCGGCACGAACCGACCGAGAAGCAGCGACGGGGCACCGTATCTGCCGAAGAACTCTTCGGCACGGGTGAGATGCTGCGGCTTCAGGATGCGCGCGCCAGGCTTGAACAGGCGTCTCCCGAAGCGTTTTCCGAGCCAGTACCCCGCTTGATCGCCGGCGATCGCGGCGATGATTCCCACGAGCGCGACCGTCCACGCCTGGATGCCCAGCTGCGGAGCGAGGATCGCTGCGGTGATCAGCAGTGAGTCGCCCGGCAGGAACGGGAACAGCAGCCCTGACTCCACGAACACCAGAACCGCGATGCCCACCAGCACCCATGGCCCGAAGGCGTGCAGCCAGCTCGAGGCATCCAACAGCGGAATGGCGGTGTGAAGAATCATCTGATGCCTTTCGAGCTCGCGTCGTGTCCCTTCCACCGTCTCGGCTCGACACCAAGAACCGGCACAGCAGACGGCGTGCAAGCGTGTGGATCGCCGGTGAATTCACCGAGAGTGCAAGGTCAGTGACCACTCACTGAGCGAGGCCCATCCGATCGGCTATTTGAGGCAGCGCCCTCGCCCACGCGTAGCGCACGGTGTTCCAGTCGTGCCCGGAAGCTCGGGAGACGAGCAGTTCTGTCGTCATCCCGGCCCGTCGCGCGGCCGCGTTCAGCTCCTTCGCGTAACGCGTGTACTTCAGATCGCGGCCGCCGGAAGCGAAGATCGCGAAGCTGTCCCGGTATGGCGCGTGCTGGGCCAGCATGACCAGAGGCGTGGACGCCTGATACGCGGCTCTAGAGCCGCCGAAGCCCTCCGCGACCGTCTTCGAGCCGATGGCGGGTGCCAGCTCTCCCAGCACATCGATGATCGAGCCGAACAGCTCCGGATGTCCTGCGCCGAACTGGATGGCGCACGTGCCGCCTTGCGAGTACCCGCCGACCGCCCAGTACCTGCTGCTCTCGGCGACCGGCAGGTGGGTGCGGATCCAGTTCGGGACATCCACGGTCAGGTACGTGGCGGAGTTCCCGAGCGGCGAGTCGACGCACATCGGGTTCTGTCCGGGTGCTCCCAGCTGGTCGGCAGCGACCACGATGGGGGCGAGTCCGTTGTGCTGGGCGGCAAAGGCATCGTACGTGGCCGCCGCCCGGCCGGAGGTGAACACGTCCGATGGCGTTCCCGGCTGACCGGCGAACAGCATCAACACAGGTAGCACCGGCGGTTTCCGCACCAACGCCGCAGGCGGGAGATAGACCACCGTCTTCCGTGCGGCGAAGTGCGAGTCCGTCGCCGGAATGTGCACGGTGCCCACCCGACCGTGCTTCGGCATCCCTGCAGGCGGGCGCCAGTCCTTCCCCAGATTCGGGTCCATCGTGCCGGCGTAAGCCGTCAGGTGCGATGCCGGCATCGCCGAATACGGCACGATGCCGAGAGCGTCGTTCAAGTCCCGGTACGCCCCTTCGTCCACGTTGATGCCGGCTGCCGCCACCAGCAGAACGCCGGGGATCATGACGGCGGCGACCACCTTCCGCCACCATCTGGTCCCCCAAAGATTCGCGACGGCGAGGAACACCCCGGCGAAGGCGATCGCCACCCACATGCGCGTGACCGCCGTCAACGGAAGCCCGAAGACGTTCCACACGTCGCTGACCAGCCACGCCAGCAACAGACCTACCGCTGCCCCCAGGACCGCTGCACCGAAGGAGCGCAGCAGCCGGCGGGGCTGCGGCGACCTCAGCAGCAGATACAGACCGAGCAGCGCGACGACGACGTCGAGCGGGATCAGAAAGCTGCTCTTGTCGATCCGCAGCGTCAGCAGCCAGTGCAGCGGATCCTCCGGCATGCTATTGGTCGACCCAGAATCCGCGGCCGCCGAACCAGCCGCCGCTGTAGCCGTCGTAGCCCGGGCCGCCGAAGAGGTCTCCGCCTGCGTCGAACACGCCCTCGCCGCCTCGTCCGCGACGAGATCCCCGCGACCCGAGGTAGCTGTCCACCACGGCGACTCCGAGGTCGTCGAGTTCCGGTGCGACGACGCGTCCGCCGACCCGACGCGCGAGTCCGTCGACGAAGCGCGCCAGCCCGGGGTCGGAGCCGAGCCGGAAGATCGTGATCTGCGCACCCAGCCGCATGGAGACATCCAGCTCGTCCACGGTGTGCGCGATCGTGATCGGATGCGGCGGGTAGGCGAACCGCACGGATCCATCCGCCTCCAAGTGCGAGGTGGGCTCGCCGTCGGTGACGATGAGCAGAACCGGCTGGGCATCCGGATGCTTGCGGAAGTGCCGGTTCGCCAGCAGCAACGCGTGATGCAGGTTGGTGCCCTTGTCCCACATGGCGTCGAGCCCGGTCAGCTCCTCGATCTCCATCACCTGCGCGTGCCGGGAGAAGCCGATCAGCTCGAGCCGGTCATTGCGGAACCGGGTGCGGATGAGCGTGTGCAACGCGAGCGCCGTGCGCTTCATCGGCACCCACCGGCCGTCCATCGCCATCGAGAACGACGTGTCGACGAGCAGGGCGACCGTCGCCTGCGTGCGCGACTCGGTCTCCTCCACCTCGATGTCGTCCAGCTCGATGCGACGGCCGGTTGTGCTCCCCGACGCTCGGCGCAGCACGCCGTTCAGCATGGTTCGAGGGATGTCCCACGGCTCCGTGCTGCCGAACTCCCACGGCTTGGTCGCCCCGGAGGTCTCCCCCGCCGCCCCGGCGAGGCGCACGTCGCGCTCTCCCCTGCGCTTCGACATCCGGTTCGCGATGTCGCGCAGGAGCGTCTGGCCGAGCTGCCGCATGGCCTTCGGGGTCAGCTGCAGGTTGCCCTGCGAGTCGCGGCGGAACGTGTTGCTGCGCCGCAGCGCCTGCTCGAGGTCACGCAGTGTTCTGGCGTCGACCGCGGCGTCGTCGCCGAGCTGCCTGGCCAGCTTGTCGAGGTCGACGTCGTCGAGTCGGGCGCCGTCGTACCCCTGGGAGAGCTGTTCGGAGAGCTCGTCGAGATCGGCGAGGTCGGAGAGCACCTGGGTGCCCTCGGCGAGCCCGAGCGGCTGGTCGCCGTCGAAGCGCTCCGAGCCGCTCCAGTCTTCGCCCGGGCGCAACGCCTGCAGGTTCGCGTCGAGGTCGGCGAGCTGCTCCATGAGCTGCGGCGAGCCGAACGCCTGGGCGGAGAGCTGCATCAGCTCCTGCCTCTGCTCCTCGGTCATCGAGTTGAGCATCCGCTGCGCCGCTGCCGACCGTGCCGCGAGCGCGTCGATCAGCTCGTCCACGTTCTGCGGGTTCTCCGGGAAGAACTGCCCGTGTTCGGCCATGAACTCGGCGAAGTCCTCGGGAGTGTCCTCGCCGCGGCGGTGCTTGTCGAGCAGCCGGTTCAAGTCGGTGAGCATCTTGTTCACCGCCGCGCGGTCTTCGTCGGTGACGTTCTGCAGCGTCTGCTTGAGCCCGGAGAAGCGCTGACCGAGCAGCTCCTGGCCGAGCATGTCCTTGATCTTCTGGTAATCGGCTCGTGCCTGGGAGGAGCGCCAGTCGTAGTCGCTCAGCTCGTTGACTGCGGCCGACGTGGAGGTCGGCAGGCTCTCCAGCCGCATCTCGGCGAACGAGCGGTCGGTGTCGTCCATGTCGACGTCACGCGCCAGCTGTTTGCGCTCCTCCAGCACGGCGTGGTCGAGGAGTTTCTGGATGTCTTGCAGCGTGCCGCCGAGATTGTGTCGCCTCAGCAGGTCCCTGCGTCGTTCGGCCACGCGACGCGATAGCTCGTCGAGGCCGGTCAGGTCGCGGCCGCCCCTTCGCAGGAACTCGCTCAGCGCGCGCTCCGGCGAGTACCCGGCCATGACGTCCTCGCCGATGGCGTCCAGCGCCTCGGCGAGGTCGACGGGTGGCGCGAGCGGATCGCCGCCCTCGTAGCGATGGAACCGGCTCACCGGGGAACGACGTGGCGTGCCTGCCGGATGCTCAGCCATAGATCGTCTCGTTCCCGTCGGTGTCCTTGCCGATCTTGCGCGCCAGGTACAGGCCCTCCAGCGCGAGCTCGATGGCGGCGGCGCGCTCGCCGTCGGTGCGGGCATCCAGCCGCTCGACGACCTCGTCGTACACCGGCGACTCGCCGAGCATCGGCAGGCCGCCCAGGAACTCGGCCGCGGTGACCCGCTCACCGGTGGCGACCATGGCGCCGCCCTCGATGGCGGCGACGAGGGGTCCGAAGTCGATGCCGCGGAAGTGCGCGCGAACGGCGTCGGCGGTGGCCGTGCGCAGCAGGTGGGTGAGCACCTCCGACTCGCGGCCCTGCTCCCCTGTCTCGAACTCGATCTTGCCGCCCAGCACGTCGACCGCCGTCGTCAGGTCGACCGTGCGGGCGACGGCGTCGTGCTCGCCGCGTGCCGTCGAGCGGTGCAGTGCTGCCGCGGCGATGGTCTCGGCGCCGGCGATCGCGAACCGGGCGCTGACGCCGCTGCGCTGGTCGATCGAGCTGGACTCGCGCAGGTTGCGCGTGAACCGGGCGAGGATCTCGATCAGGTGGTCGGGAACATCCGCGACCAGCTCGGCCTCCTGCCTGATCACGGCGATCTCCGCCTCCAGCTGCCGGGGGTAGTGCGTGCGGATCTCGGCGCCGAACCGATCCTTCAGCGGCGTGATGATGCGACCGCGGTTCGTGTAGTCCTCCGGGTTGGCGCTGGCGACGACGAGCACGTCCAGCGGCAGGCGCAGCACGTAGCCGCGGATCTGGATGTCGCGCTCCTCCATCACGTTGAGCATGGACACCTGGATGCGCTCGGCCAGGTCGGGCAGCTCGTTGATCGCGACGATGCCGCGGTGGCTGCGTGGGATGAGCCCGAAATGGATGGTCTCCGGGTCGCCGAGCGAGCGCCCCTCAGCGACCTTCATCGGGTCGACGTCGCCGATCAGGTCGGCCACCGACGTGTCGGGCGTCGCGAGCTTCTCGACGTACCGTTCGCTGCGGTGCCGCCACGCCACCGGCAGGTCGTCGCCGAGCTCCGCGGCCCTGCGGATCGACGCGTGCGTGATCGGCTGGTACGGATGCTCGCCCAGTTCCGATCCCGCGATCACGGGCGTCCACTCGTCGAGGAGCCCACCGATCGTGCGCAGCACACGCGTCTTGCCCTGCCCGCGTTCGCCGAGCAGCACGATGTCGTGTCCGGCGATGAGCGCTCGCTCCAGCTGCGGGATGACGGTGCTCTCGAACCCGTGCACGCCCGGCCAGGGGTCCTCACCGGCACGCAGCTTCGCCAGGAGGTTGTCACGCACCTCGGTGCGCAGCGGCTTCTGCACGTGGCCAGAGGCCTTCAGTTCGCCCAGGGTGCCAATCTGCGGTGCCGAGGCGGTCGCAGGCGAACCGGCCGGGACGTTCGGGGAAAGGGGGTACGACTCGTGCGAAGGCGTCATGCTCAACGATACGCACGGTGTCCCCGCGTGCGCGGCGTCGGCTCGCGCGTGCTGCGCGCGGGAATGCGGACTGGCTCAGGCGCGCTGCGTTCCGACCAGCGATCCGGAGGCGAGCACGTGTCCTGCGACCTTGGGCAGCAACTCGGTCAGGCCATTGATGCCCTGCACGTCGAGCTCGACGTCGAGCGCGTACAGGTGGAAGCCGTAGTGATGCACCCCGTGCCCAGGCAGCGGTCGTGGCCCCTGGTAGGCGACCCAGCCGCGGAACGCCGGCACGTAGTGCACGGTGAGGTTGCCTGGGGTGAGCGCGCCCTCGGCGACGCCGTGCGTGGTGTCGGGCTCGAGCAGCGCGATCAGGTGAATGATCGGCGAGTCGAGCGGAACATCCGTGTCCTCGACGATGAGCAGCAGCTGCTTTGTGTCATTTGGCAGTCCGCTCCAGCGCAGTTCAGGTGAGATGTTCGGGCCGCGGCCGATGCCGGAATGCCGGCGAGGAATAGCCTGCCCTGCGTCGAAGGCGGGCGAGGAGACGGTGAGGATGCCCGGGGAGGCCAGCTCCTGCGCGAACTGCACGCTGCGCTCCGGCTTCGAGCGCTTGCCGCGCAGCATCCAGCCGAGCGGGGTCACCAGCAATTCCGCGAGAGACATCGGGTCGTCCTTTTCGTCGGGTGCGCCCTTTCGTGGAGTGGGCGCCGGCGTGGTGCCGACGATACGGCACCGGGACGCGACGCTCGGGCAACCCGGCTTGGCGCCGTCCGGCCCATAGGCTTTCGCCGTGAGCGAGTCGTCGAGCACGCACGGGCAGGGCGGGTTGCGGGGAGGCATCCGATGAGGTCGTCACGACTGGAGGCGTTCAGCGACGGTGTTCTCGCGATCATCATCACCGTCATGGTGCTGGGGCTCGCGGTGCCGTCCGGCACGACGTTCCAGTCCCTGTTCGACACGTCCGGGCTCGGGCTGCTCACCTACCTGCTGAGCTTCATCTACATCGGCATCTACTGGAACAACCACCATCACCTGTTCCAGTTGCGTCCTCGGGTGGACGGCCGGGTGCTCTGGGCCAACCTGCACCTGCTGTTCTGGCTCTCACTCTTCCCGTTCACGACGGGCTGGCTGACGAAGACGGAGGTCGCGACCGCTCCGACCGTGGTCTACGGTGTCAACCTGCTCGCCGCGGCCGTGGCGTACAGCATCCTTCAGTCGGCGATCGCGCGGCGGCCGGGCGGCGGCCGCGTTCGGGAGGCGATCGGGCGCAACGTGAAAGGCTGGATCTCCCCCGTGCTGTACGCGGTGGGCATCGGGCTGAGCTTCGTCGTTCCGTGGCTGGGGCTGGTGCCGTACGTGGTGGTCGCCGTGATCTGGCTCATCCCGGACCGCCGCATCGAGCGCTACCTCGCGGCGCATCCGGGCGACGACGAGGACTGAGGGCGCTAGCCTCCGCCGCCGTTCGCCGCAAGCACTCGCGGAAGCGGCGCGACGCATGGTGACGTTGCGGCATGCCCACTGACCCCGAAGCACGTTCGCCGGCCGACGATCCGGAGCGTCCGGGCGCCGAGCACTGGGTACCGGCGCGCCACACGCTGGCGGCGCTTCGTCGCGCTGCGCCGGACTGTCGCGGATGCGAGCTGTGGCGGGACGCGCGGCACGTCGTCTTCTCGCAGGGGCGGGCATCCGCCGCGATGATGCTGATCGGCGAACAGCCGGGAGATCACGAG
>NZ_JBQCIE010000112.1:0-91353 GCF_051954055.1 Humibacter sp.
ACAGCCCGTCTGGGAAGCGCGCCGACGCGGAGTTCAGCAGCAGCCGCGGCGTCTCGATCGAGTACCCGGCGACGATGACGACGGATGCCTTCTGGAACCGCTCCCGCCCGTCGCGCACGTAGTGCACCCCGGTCGCACGCCCGCTGAAGGCATCCACCTCGATGCCGGTCACCATGGAGTCCGGGCGCACCTCGGCGCCGTGCTCGAGGGCATCCGGAACATGCGTGATGAGCGGGGAGGCCTTCGCGTTCACCTTGCAGCCCTGCAGGCAGAAGCCGCGGTAGATGCAGTGCGGGCGGTGCCCGAAGCGTCCGTTCGCGATCGCGACCGGACCGACCCTCGCCTCGACACCCGCCTTCAGCGCTCCACGCAGGAACACCTCGCCGTTGCCGCCCACCGGATGCGGCCGGTACGGATAGCCGTGCGGATCACCCCACGGCCAGTCCTCGCCCGCCACCGGCAGCTCGCCCTCGATCTGCTCGTAGTACGGCCGCAGATCGGCGTAGTCGAGCGGCCAGTCCGCACCGACGCCGTCTACCGTCTTCGTGTGGAAGTCGCTCGGATGGAACCGAGGCGTGTACCCGGCGTAGTGCACCATCGAGCCGCCCACGCCGCGCCCCGAGTTGTTGGAGCCCAGCGGCACCGGGTCGCTGCCGCCGATCTCGCGCGGTTCCGTCCAATACAGCTGGTGGGATGCCGCCTCGTCGCTGACCCAGTCGTCTTCCGGATTCCAGAACGGGCCGGCATCCAGCGCAGCGACCCTCCAGCCGTAGCGGGCGAGCCGCTGCAGCATCGTCGCACCGCCTGCTCCACAGCCCACGATGACGGCATCCAACTCGTCGGCGTCGTCGAAGTGCCGCATCTGCGTGCGCAGGCGATCGTCGACGGCACCGCGCGGCGTGAGCAGCCAGGCGGACTCGTTGCGTTCCCGCACGGTGCTCACGAGCGGTCTGCCCCCTTCTCATCGGCCTGGTCGTCGCCGCTGCCGCGGGACGACGACGGAGCGCGGCCTGCCTGGCCGGTGGCGTGCCGTGCACTGTTGCGACCCTCTCGAGCCGGACCGGGGCGACGCAGCGGATCGTCGTCCGGGCGCGCGTCCGGAACCTCGTACGGCTCCCGCTTGTCGATGCCGAGCTCCTTGTAGCCACGGGGGTACGCCGGGCCCCCGAACCCGATCTCGTTCCACACCGCAGGGTGCGAGTAGAACGCGGTGGCGGCGTAGCGCGTCCACAGGCTCCACACCTGAGCAGGCGGTAGGTCGTGCCAGCGGTCATCGCCCCACGTGCGCACGGCTTCGAGCAGATCGCACTGCTCGTCCTCGTCGCACTCGGCGAAGTCGCGGCCATGACGATCGTGGGCGTCCTCGTTGATCGCGGCGAGGGATGCCCGCCACGCCTCCGAGTCACGCGGCATGGTGTCGTAGTGCCAGCCATCGGTCTGGTTCTCGGCGAGGCGCGTATCCACCATGCGGGCGAGGTCGACCGTCTCATCGCCGGGTTCCGCTCGCTGGCCCATGAGCCGGTCGAGCAGGCATTTCGCCGTCGCCTCTTCGAGCTGGGTGAAGAACCGTACGGCGGGCTGCCCGTGCAGGCGCGCGTGGATGGCCGCGCGCGTGGCTTCGTCCCAGTGCTTCTCCTGGCCCATCACGTTGAAGCCGGGGAAGCGCCCGCCGCCGTCCTCCGGCGAGAGGGGAAGCGTGTCTCGCGGACGGTAACGCTGGTTGCTCACCGCTCTCTCCGCAGCAAAGCGGCGAGCAGGCCCATGCCACCGACCAGCGTGACGAGCAACGGCGCGAGCAGCGGCGGTCCCATCTCCATGTTGTAGCGGAAGTTCTTCCAGCCGCCCGGCTTCTGACGGATGCCCCTGGCGTGCAGCCACACACCCTGCAGCCCGTTCGCCAGGATGATCACCGCCGCGACGGGCAGCGCTGTCTTGGCCATCCGCTTGCTCACGAAACCGGCGGCACCGGCCACCACGCCGATCGGTCCAGTAGCGATGGGCGCCCACATCCACGGGTTCCCGAAGCTCGCCTTGTCGTGCTCGAAGAAGATCTCCGCGGTGGTCACGGCCGCCCCCACAGCGGTGAGCGCCGACATGCTGCGCTCGAACCTGCCGTGCTCCACGTCTTTCACGAGCCGGTCGATGCCGTAGACGGCCTCCGCCGCCGGATGCCCGTGCAGGCTACGCGGCATTCGGACCAACGGACTCAGCCCCTCGCTCTTCCCGCGGCGGGACACACCGCGGTGACGGTCATGAGGGCGCAGAGAACTGATCGGGCTCAACACATTCGGCATTGTGCGTAGCTTCGCGCCCGGGCGTCGAGTGGTTGCGCGATGTCGACTCGCGTTGTATCGAGCGGCTCGCGGAGGCCGCGGAATGCAGCAGGATCAGTCGGCGGGGCCTCCGGACGACGTGTCTTCGGAGGTCTCGGCGTCGGTCGACGGACGCGGTCGGTCCTCTTCGTCGACCTGATCGGCCGCCCTGTTCTCGTCGGCGGTGCTGGTCGTTGCGTCCTCGCGTGCCACATCGTCGGAACGCTCAGAGCCCTCGAGGAGCTCCGTGCGGATGTCCGGGTCCGGCTGCCCGTTCGTGTCACTCATTTCAGGCTCCCATCGCCCTCGTTCGTATCGGTCGTTCGCGCAACAAATCACAGAATGGGCGACTCTGGCAAGGGGTTTTGCCAGCTCTCACACGCTGTCAAGGTGACGGACATGGTTGCTCTAGCTGTAATCCTGCTGATCATCGGAATCATCCTGCTGTTCCTCGGCATCTTCGTGAAGGTCGCGAGCTTCTTGCTGTGGATCGGCATCATCCTGCTCATCATCGGCATCATCGTCGGCCTCTTCAGGCTCCTGAGAAGAAGCGTCTAACCCGGAATGGGTGCGGCGGTGCGAAACCCTCGCGCCGCCGCATCTGCACGCGCGCCGAAAAGAGCACCATGAACCACGACGACCCGTCTTCCGCGAACCACGCTGCTTCTGCGAACGACCCTGGCCCGGCCAACGTCTCACTGCAGCGCATCGGCGCGAACAGATGGTGTGTCGTCGACTCCCGTTATCCCGCCAACGACGCGCGCTGCCTCATCGGGTATGTCGAGCGCGTCGACCACGTTTACCACGCGATCCGGCTCGACTCGTCGCCGATGACGTCGTTCGACGAGCTGGATCTCGAGTCGATCATCCGTGACCTCGAACCCGCGGTCTCGGACGACGACCGCTGAGAGCGTTCCCGGGGACGCACCCGCGACGTTACGCCGGGTGAACGCTCGGGCTCGCACCCCGCCTGCGACGGTTACCTTTGAGGGTTGAGGCATCCCCGTTTCCGTCCGTGCGGCAGTGCGAACCACTCGTGCACGGATTCCTGCAGCAAGAGGAACTTCTCATGAGCAGTTCTGCGCATCCCGTCAGTCGTCGCGCCGTCCTCGGCGCCGCCGCGCTCGCTCCCGTCGCGGCCTTCCTCGCGGCCTGCTCGTCGCCCGGATCCGGATCGACCGGCACGGCATCCGCGAAGCTCACCAGTCAGCTGAACATCTACACCTGGCCCGACTACTTCTCGAAGGACGACCTCGCCGCCTACGCCAAGAAGTACGGGGTGACGCCGAAGATCTCGACCTACACCGACAACAACACGCTGTACACCAAGCTGAACTCCGCCGCGGGAGCCGGCTACGACATCGTGGTGCCGTCGTCGAGCTGGATCAAGCAGATCTCCGACAAGGGACTGCTCGAGGAGCTCGACCACGACCGACTGAACCTGAAGAACCTCGACCAGTCGCTGCTGAACCGCAACTACGACCCCGGCAACAAGTACTCGATCCCGAAGGACTGGGGTCTGCTCGGCGTCGTCTACGACCCGGATGCCACGGGCGGCGAGATCAAGACCTGGCAGGACTTCTTCGACGCGGGCGCGAAGCCGAACGTGAGCGGGCGCATCCGCATGACGAGTGCCGCAGAGGAGACCGTCGGACCCGCCCTGTGGATCCAGGGCAAGGACTGGAACACGAAGAAGACCAGCGACATCGAGGGCACCGCCGACTTCCTCACCGGCTTCGCGAAGCACGTGAAGACGTTCTCCGCGTTCGACGCCAACGCGATGGTGAGCGGCGCGATCGTGATGGCGCAGGCCAACCAGGCGTACGCGCGCAACGCCATCCTGCTCAATCCGAAGCTGAAGTGGGTCGTGCCGGGGCCGACGAGCGAGCTGTGGGTGGACAGCTTCTCGATCGCGAAGGGCGCACCCGACGTGGATCGTGCGTACCAGTTCCTCGAGTACCAGCTGACGCCAACCGTGCAGCTCAATGAAACCGTCTATCTGGGTTACCCGGCATCGCTCAACGGGCTGAAGAGCAAGATGCCGTCGAATGTGAAGCAGTCGGACCTCATCTTCGGCGGGCCGAACGTCGACTTCGACAAGCTGAGCAGCTTCATCGTGAATCCCGACACGTATCCGACGTTCCAGGACATTCAGAACAAGGTGCAGGCCGCCGCCGGGGCGTGAGTCCGCCTGTTCCGATGGGAGGATGACGCCGTGAGGCGGAACACGGGCGACCACGTGCTGGCGGCCATCCCGCTCGCCTGGCTCGCCGTGCTCTTCCTCGTGCCGCTCGGCTTCACGCTGGTCTACTCGTTCGGCACGAGCGGATTCGGATCCGTCACGCTCGGCTTCTCGCTCGACAACTACGCTCAGGCGCTCGGACCGCTCTATCTGCAGACGTTCCTTCGCACACTCGCGTTCGCCGTCGGCTCCAGCGCTGCCTGCCTGCTGTTCGCCTACCCGATCGCGTACGCGATCGCGCGGCGCAGCGGCCGGTTCAAGATCGTGGCGTTCGCGCTCATCCTGGTGCCGTATCTAGCCAGCCTGCTCATCCGGGTGATGTCGTGGCAGATCCTGCTCGCGCAGGGCGGCCCGCTCGAACGGATGCTCCGAGCCACCGGTCTGCTGCACTCGCCTCTGACGATCCTCGACTCCATTCCGGCGGTCGTGATCGGGACGATCGCGGTCTACCTCCCCATCGCGGTCATCGCGCTGGCCGTCGTGCTGGATCGCATCCCTCCCGAGGTGATCGAGGCGGGGCACGACCTCGGAGCGTCGCCGTCCGCGACGTTCTTCACGGTCATCCTTCCGCTCAGCCGCCCCGGCATCGCCACCGCGGCCCTGCTCACCGCCGTGCCGATGCTCGGCGAACTGGTGATCCCCGTGCTGCTCGGCGGCAACAAGGGGCTCTTCCTGGCGCAGGCGATCTCGGCCCAGTACGTGCAATCGCAGAACTACGCGCTGGGATCGGCCATGGTCGTGCTGCTGGTGCTCGCGATCGCCGTGATCGTCGCACTGCTGGTGCGGCTCACGCGCGGCGTCGACGCCACCGGCGGCGAGCACCCGCGCCCCAAGCGCTCGAAGCGGGCGTCGTCCTGAGCGCGTCGAAGGGTCGAAGGATGACCGCACCCGCCCTGCTGCGCGACTCAGGGCATCCACCTGTCGGCTCCCGCGGCCCACGCCTGGCCACCGGCGTCGCCTTGTGGGTGTGGTTCGGCGTGGCCGTTCTCTTCCTGTTCTCGCCGATCGTCACCGCGGTCGTGTACTCGTTCAACGCGGGCGTCGCAGGCAAGCAGACCTCTGCATTCACCGGGTTCTCCTGGGACTGGTACGCACAGGCGGTCGCCGACCCGACCATCCGGCAGGCCACGCAGACCAGCCTGGTCGTGGCGTTCTGGGCCGCCGTCATAGCGGTCTTGCTCGGCACTGTGCTCGGGTTCGAGCTCGCACGCAACCCGAATCGCACGGTGAGGCGCCTGCTCGCGGCGCTCACGTACATCCTGCTGATCGTGCCGGACACCGTGCTCGGCGTCTCGCTGCTGCTCTTCTACACCGAGACCCGCATTCCGCTCAGCGGGTTCACGCTGATCGCTGCCCTGACGCCGCCGAGCATCTCGGTGGTGGCGTTCGTGATCAGGGCGCGGGTGCTCACGCTCGATCCGCAGCTCGAGGATGCCGCCTCGGACCTGGGTGCATCGCGCCTTTCGACCCTGCGCCTCGTCGTGCTGCCGCAGCTCGGGCCGGCCATCGCCGCGGCCGCGATCATCGGGTACACGTTCGCGTTCGACAACGTGGTGATCGCGAACTTCCTGTCGACACCGACCGTCAACGTGCTCACGGTGTACCTGTACGGAACGCTGCAGTACGGCGCGACACCCGCGGTCTACGCGACCGCCACCCTCATCTTCGCGGCGACGATCGTGGTGCTCGCCCTGGCCGCCCTGCTCCTTCGCACGACCGTGCGTTTCCGCGCCCGTCGGTAGCCGACCTCAGCCGGCGAAGGTCGGCAGGATGCGCCCGCGCACGCCGGGCGAGACCGCGAAGACGGATCCTGCGCACGGCTCCTCGCCGTCCGCGATGCCCTCGCGCGAGGTCGTGATGTAGAGCACGTCGAGATCAGGACCGCCGAACGCGCACGCCGACGTGTTGCTCACCCCGGGAACCGTGATGACGTCGACCAGGTAGCCCTCCGGGTCATAGTGGTGCACCTTTCCACCGCCCCACAACGCCGCCCACAGGCCACCCTCCGCGTCGATGGTCAGCCCGTCGGGATGCCCCTGCGACGGGTCGATCTCCGCCAGATGCCTGCGGTTCGAGAACTCGCCCGTCTCGCCGTCGTAGTCGAACGCGTCGATGCACTGCGTGGGGGTGTCGTTGTAGTACGCCGTGCCACCATCCGCGCTCCACTGCAGCCCGTTCGAGATCGTCACATCGCCGAACGCGACGCTCGTCGCGCCATCCGGTTCCAGCCGGAACAGCGTGCCAGCGCCCTTCCGCTCGTCGTACGCCATGGTGCCGCAGTAGAAGCGGCCCTGCGGATCGCAGCCGCCGTCGTTCATCCGGATGCCGGCATCGGTCACTACGTCCGGCAGCTGCCGCTCCAGCACGAAGTCGGCGTCGAACAGGCTGAAGCCGTGCTCGGTCGCCACCACGAACCCGCCTGCCGACCGCGGACGAAGCGCGGCCGCCACCGATCCGACGTGATAGCGAGGCACGTCATCCGAATCCAGCCGGCCAGTGCGCGGATCACCGAGGTCGAGCACCTCCCCGCGCAGCAGGTCGACGATGAGCAGCCTGCCCCGCACCGGATCCCAGATCGGCCCTTCGCCGTGATACGTGATGCGTTCCGTGACCTGCTGGGCGTCCATGTCAGCACGCTACCGCCGCGGCGCCGGATCACCGAAGGGCTTGCGGAGGCAGCTCTCGGGTCTCGAGTTGGAGCACGTGCTCGGCGTGGAATCCGATCAGACGCTGCGCATCGCCCAGATCGATCGGCACCTCGCGCTCGACGAAACGTTTGCGGCGGGGCACCTCGGGGGCGAGCGCATCGAGCACGTCCTCCGTGCGGTACGGGATGCTCGTCAACGGCGCCGCGAGGTAGAACGCGTTCGCCCCCGACGCGGTCGACTCGAGCGCCAGCTCGATCGCGAGCGCGGCGTCCCGCACGTCGAGGTATGACCACCCCTCGGTGAGCCCGGGCCGCGGGTCGTCGGTGAGCCGCACCGACAGCTCCTCGATGGCCGCCATCGAGTTCACGTGCGGAAAGCGCAGGGTGACGACGTCCATCCCCCACCGCCGCCACACCATCCGCGACGTGTTCTCGTCGTTCAGCTTCGACAACGAGTACCAGTCGGAGACGTCCGGAGGGATGTCGGTGTCGAGCGGAAAGTAGGCGGGACGCGCATCCGGGTCGATCCCCTGCGGCAGCCCGTACCGGTTGATGCTGCCGGCGACCACCGCTCGCCGCAGGCCCCGTCGGGCAGCCTGCTCCAGCACGTTGAAAGTCGACACGACGTTGGTCGTGTATACGTCGTAGGCGGTCCCGGCATCCCGATGGATCAGGGCGGCCAGGTGCACGACGTACTCGACGTCGTCGAGAGCCGTCGCGACGTCGTCCGGCGAGCGCGTGTCGCCGTGCACCACGCGAAGTGCGCCCGGCGCGTCCTGTCCCGGCTGGCACAGGGCCGTCACCCGTGCGCCGGCCTCGGCGAGCCGGAGCGTGGTCGCGCTGCCGATGCGGCCGGCCGCGCCGGTGACCATGACCCGCTTGCCGTCGAGGCTGGTCGTGGCAGCGTTCAAGTCCCGATTCGCCATAACCACATTGAAGACGCTCGGCTGCATCGAAAGCCAGGGTGGCGTGGTGCTGCGAGGATGCAACGCTGGCGTGGCAAACAGGTGGCAACCCTTTGCCATGGACCCCTCACTGGCACACACTTGCACTCGCGGGCCCGGACGAAGACCGGATGCCCGGAACAAGAGAACGGGAGACACCAAGGTGGCCAGACTCGGCGTGCAGGCCATGATGTTGAAGCGCGACGTCGCTGAGAACGGCGCCTATGCCACCTGGAAGCGGCTGTCGGACATCGGCTTGCGCGTGGTCGAGGTTTCGCAGATCGAGCTCACCGAGGGCACGAGGGACGAGATCGTGCGCGCCGGTGACGACTTCGGCATGATCGTCGCCGCCATCTCGGCCGGCATGGGCCCGACCGGAGGCGGCGGCAACGATTCCCTGCGCGAGTCGTTCGACAAGATCGTCGGCGACTGCCGGGCGCTCGGATCCCGTCGCGTGCGCATCGGCATGCTGCCCATGACCGCACTCGCGTCGAAGGATGCCCTGCTCTCGTTCATCGCGGATGCCAACGAAATGGCTCGCCGGCTGGCAGACGAGGGCATCATCCTCAGCTACCACAACCACCACGTCGAGTTCGCGCGCGTCGACGGGCAGCTCATTCTGGACCTGATCAGGAACGAGGCGCCCGACCTCAAGCTCGAGCTCGACGTGCACTGGATCCAGCGCGGCGGGATGGACCCGGTCACCGTGCTCGAGAAGTATGCAGGGGCGATCGACCTGGTGCATCTGAAGGACTACCGCATCGGGCTACCGCCGGCCGAGGCGTTCGACGCATTGGCCGCCGGAGACCACGCGACGTGGGCCGAGCACTGGAGCAAGCTGGTGCAGTTCGCCGAGGTCGGCCGGGGCACTCTCGACTTCGCCGGCGTGATCGAGGCGGGCATCGCCGGCGGCGCCGAGTATCTCCTGATCGAGCAGGACGAGCAGTACGGACGCGACATCTACGACTGCCTCGCCGACTCGCGCGCACACCTGGTCGAACTGGGGTACGGCGACCTGTTCTGACCTTGTACGCGGGTGACCGGGTTCGGGATACTGGGCGCGGGGCGCGCCTGCTTGCGACGGTCTCGCGTGCTCGCGAGGGGGAATGATGGCGTCGGCACGGCACACCTTCAGTCGCGGATTCTCCGCGAACGACGACTTCGACTTCGAGTTGCGCTGCGTGCTCGGGGCTGCGTATTCCGGCGCAGCCGACGTGGGCGAGGTGCTAGCCGCGGTCGATGACGTCGGCGACAAGGACCAGCGAGGCTGGTACGAGGCGTGGGTGGGTCTCGGCGACCGCGTCGCAGCACAGGCGGATGCCTCCGCCCAGCGCTCGCACGCGGCCAGCGCGGCATCCGCATACCTGCGGGCATCCCTCTACTACAGCGTCGCCGTGAACACCGCATCGGCACTGGACTCGGCCGACGAGCTGCTCTCCGTCTTCCACAAGCATCGCGACGCCTGGGACCGTTTCGTCGAGACCACCCCTGAGGCGGAGGCCTCGAGGGTGTCGATCCCGTACGAGCAGACCAGCCTGCCCGGTTACCTCTTCCGGCCGCGCGGGGCATCCGGACCGCTGCCGCTCCTGATCGGCACGAACGGCAGCGACGGATCCCTGTCGGCCATGTGGTCGTCGTGCGCGTTCGGGGCGCTGCGCCGCGGCTACGCCGTGCTGCTCTACGACGGTCCGGGGCAGCAGTCGATGCTCTTCGACCACGCGACCACGTTCCGCCCGGACTGGGAGGCGGTGCTGACGTCGGTGCTCGACTTCGCGCTCGGCCTCGACGGCATCGACGCCGACCGGGTCGCCGCCTACGGGATCAGTCAGGCCGGATACTGGGTCACCCGGGCTCTGGCGTTCGAGCACCGTTTCGCGGCGGCCATCGTCGACCCCGGGGTGGTGGATGTTTCCACGTCGTGGACGTCTCACCTGCCGAAGAGCATGCTCGAACTGCTCCAGAAGGGCGAAGACGCCAAGTTCGACCGCGACATGGAGTTCGCCTTCAAGTTCGAGAGGGGCCCGGCGAGCATCTGGGCGTTCCGCGCCCGTCCATACGGCGAACTCGGATACGCCGCGACGCTGAAGGCCGTGCAGGAGTACACCGTCGCAGACGTAGCCGACCGCATCACGACGCCCCTGCTCATTACCTCACCGGAGCGCGAGCAGTTCTGGCCGGGCCAGTCTGAACGGCTCGCGGAGCTCACGAGTTCCGTCTCCACCCTCGTGCCGTTCACGGCGGCGGAGGGCGCCGACTTCCACTGTCAGCCGCTCGCGCGCGGTCTCACCGACCAGCGTATGTTCGACTGGCTCGACGAGCGGATGCCGCAGCCGTCATGAGAATCGTCGTCATCGGCGCGACCGGCCACGTCGGCGGCTACCTCGTCCCCCGCCTGGTGCGTGCCGGCCACGAGGTCGTCGCCGTGAGTCGCGGCGCACGTGAGCCGTACCGCGCCGACGAGGCGTGGGCATCCGTGGAACGGGTCGTCCTGGATCGCGAGGCGCTCGACGCCGAGGAGACTTTCGGCGAGCGCATCGCCTCCCTCGGGCCCGATGTCGTGATCGACATGGTCTGCTTCACGCGGGCATCCGCCGAGCAGCTCGTCGCGGCGCTACGCGGCCGGGCACGGATGCTCGTGACCTGCGGTTCCATCTGGTCGCGCGGCATCCTCACCGAGGTCCCCGGCACGGAGGATGCGCCGCTCAATGGGTGGGGTGCCTACGGCACGGGCAAGGCCGAACTCGAGGCGTACCTGCTCTCGCAGGACGGCGTGCCCGCCGTGGTCATCGATCCCGGCCACATCTCCGGCCCCGGCTGGCACGTCATCAACCCGGCGGCCAACCTCGATCCGTCGGTGTGGGAGCGGCTGGCTTTCGGCGAACCGGTGACCCTCCCCGACGAGGGGCTCGGGATGCTGCACCACGTGCACGCCGACGACGTCGCCCAGCTCTTCCAGCTCGCGGTCGAGCATCCCGAAGCCGCGGGCAACGCGTTCTTCGCCGTCTCTCCCCGCGCCCTGACGCTGCGCGGCTTCGCCGAGGCGGCCGCGGCCTGGTTCGGACAGCAAGCCCGACTCGACTACATTCCGCTTTCGGAATATGCCTCGGCCGTCGGCGAAGAGCACGCCAGGGCGACGGTCGAACACGTGTCGCGCAGCCACGCCATGAGCATCGAGAAGGCGCAGCGCATGCTCGGCTACTCTCCCGCATACACCTCACTCGAGGCGACCCGCGAGGCGGTCGAGTGGCTGAACGACCACGACGCGTTCGGGCGCCGGCTGCAGTTCGTGTGACGCCTCAGACCAGGTTGCAACCGCAGCTACGACCCACGACAAGGTTCCCGCGCATCCTTGAATGCTTGGGGGCCCGGGATGGATCCTCGAATCGCTCCCGCAGCTCCAGAACCGCTCGGCTCGCCACGTAGGGCAGGTCCTGGCGAATGGTCGTCAGCGGGGGCACCGTGAAAGCCGCCGGCCTGGTCCCGCCGATCGACACGATCGCCACGTCTTCCGGTACCCGCAGGCCCAGCTCCCAGCACGCGTGGATGGCGCCGATGGCTTGAACATCGGCCCCCACGAAAAGCGCGGTCGGCCGGGTCCCATGAATCGCCCAGGGGCGACCATGCTCACTCAGCAGCATGTGCGCGGCTAGGTTGCCACCCTCTTCGCTCGTCTCGGCGAACGCCACCAGTTCGTCGCCCACAGGGGCTCCCACCATCGACTGCTGTGTCCGCCACCCGTCGATCGAGCTGCCGGATGCGGCAACGGCAACGGGCCGGGAGATGCATCCGATGAGGCTGTGGCCGTGTCGCTGCAGATGCTCGACGGCCACGGCGGCGTCGGCCGGTTGCTCGATGCTGATGGATGAGATCGAATCCGGCAACGAGTGGCCGTCGATGACCAGCACTGGACATTCGAGCCCTTCGAGCGAGCCTGCTGCACCTGACGCGAAGATGAGCCCGTCCACCTGTCGCGCGACGAACGTGCGCACGTAGCGCTCTTCGCGTGACCGGTCGCCACGGGTATGCCCGGTGAGCACGACGTAACCGGCGCTCGAGAACTCCCGCTCCATCGCCTCGGACAGTTCGGCGAAATAGGGATCCAGCGGATCAGGGCTGAGCAGTCCAACGGAGTGAGTGCTTCCTCCCCGCAGCGCACTCGCGATGGCGTTCGGCCGATAGTCGAGTTCCTCGATCGCCGCTTCCACCCGGGACCTGGCCGCGGCGGAAACCGGTCGCGGCCCTCCGTTCAGCACGTAACTGACGACGGCCGGTGAGACGCCGGCCGCGCGTGCTACATCCGATCGGGTGACTGCCATGAGAGCTGAAGCCTACGGCGCGTCAGCTCGAGCCGATAGCCGAAACCACCGGTTGGTTCCCGAGGTGGGATTCCATCCCGAGGTCGGCCGGAGTCGGATAAGACGACTGCGCACCCGGCATCTGAACGGCGAAGGTCCCCGCCATGACGCCGAGCTCTACTGCGTCACGGAGCGAAGCGCCGCGAGCGAGGTGCGATGCCAGGCCGCCGACGAATGCGTCTCCGGCGCCGGTCGTGTCCACGACCTCGCCGACTGCTGGAGCAGCGATATGTCCCTCGGAGCTCTGGTCCGCCCAATAGGCGCCGGAGGAACCTATGGTGACCACGATCGACCTGGTCCTTGCACGCAACTCGGCGACGGCCTTGCCTGCCGTCTCCACGTCGCGCACCTCCCATCCGACCAAGGCGCTCGCTTCTGCCTCGTTGAGCACGAGCGGATCGCACTCGCGGAGCAGCTCGGCCGGTATCTCGCGGAAGGGCGCGAGGTTCAGGATGACACGAGCCCCGGCACGTGTCGCCGACGCGATCGATGCCTCGATGATCTCCGGGAGCACTTCGGCCTGCGCGACCATGATCGCTTCCTCCGCCTGATCCGCAAGCGCCGTCACGGCACGATGCACGCGCTCGGCCGTGAGCGAGAAGTTGGTGCCGGGCACTACCGTGATCGAGTTCTCACCGCTGTCGTACACCGACACAAGAGCCAGGCCCGTGCGTCCACGGTTGATGATCTCGACGTTCGCGGTGTCGACGCCCTCCGATCGAAGCTCGCGCAGCAGGAGCGCACCGTCGGCGTCGTCTCCGACGGATGCCACGAAGCTCACGTTGCCGCGAAGGCGGGCGGCGGCCACGGCCTGATTCGCACCCTTGCCTCCCGGCTGCAACAGCAGGTCTTTAGCCAGAACGGTTTCGCCAGGCGCGGGTGGCACCGCGACCCTGACGATGTAGTCCTGGTTGGCAGAGCCCACCACGATGATCCTCGCCGGCTGCTTCGAATCGGTCATTTCTCTCCGCTCGCGAGCGATAGACGCCCGAAGAATCGTTGCAGGATGAACATACTGATCGCGGGCACGAGTGAGAGCAGAACGGCGCCGGCGAAGTTGCGCCCGAAGTCTGCTCCGTGTTCGCCGAACGTCGATGCGAGCGCCACAGGCGCGACCTGCAGATTGTTGTCGCTGACGATCAGCAGCGGCCACAGATACGCCGTCCATTGTCCGAGGAAGATCAGAAGTGCCGAGTTCGTGAGAGCCGGCCCGCTCATCCGCGCGTAGATGGTGAAGAGAATGCGCGGTTCGGAAGCGCCGTCGAGCATGGCTGCCTCGCGGTAGGAGGTAGGAATCCCGAGGAAGTACTGGCGGAGGTTGAAGATCGCCAAACCGTTCCCGATGCCGGGAAGGATCAATCCGATCAGCGTGTTGCCGAGGCCCCAGTCCGTGAACTGCTGAGCGAGCGGAATCGCGATCGCCTCGAACGGAACCATGAAGCTGATCACGATCACCGCGAAGATCACGTTGCGTCCGCGGAACTCGTACACCGACAGCGGATAGGCGGCCATCACCGAGACGACGAGGCCGAGCAGAACCGACGCCAGGCACACGACGGCCGAGTTGAGAAGCGCGAGCCCGAAGCCGTTGTCCACGAACAGACTCACGTAGTTCTCGAACGTGACGTTGGACGGCACGAGAAGCGCCCAGCTCAGTGGGGACATCGTGTTCACGATGTCGGCGCTTGGTCGGAATGAACCGATGAACACCCACACCGCCGGAAGGATGAAGACCGCACCGAGCACAACGGCGATCGCGGTCAGCACGACCGTCAGCGTGGACGTTCGACTTCTCGATGCCGCGACGGCGCGCGGCTTGCGGGCCGTGCCTTCTCGCGTCGCAGTCGCCGTCACCGCGTGCTCCTCTCCTCGCGGAGCAGGCGGAACTGCAGCACCACGAACACGAGCATGATGATGGTCAGGATGACCACCTCCGCGGCTCCGAGATTGCGACTGCCGTATTCATAGGTCGTCCGATATGCGTTGAACATGAGGAGGGTCGTCGACCCTTGCGGCCCGCCGTCGGTGAGCAGTTGAACGGGCACGAACAGCACGAAGTTCGCGACTGTATCGGCAACGAGAACGAACAGGAGCGGCCGTTTCAGCAGGGGAATGGTGATCTGGAAGAAGGTTCGGAACCACCCAGCGCGGTCCAGCCTGGCCGCCTCGTAGTACTCGGTCGGAATCGAGTCGAGTCCTGCGATGAGGAAGAGCATCCAGTAGCCGATGCCGATCCACGAGGCGACGAGGATGATGCACGCCAGCGCTTGGCTCGGCGACGTGAAGAACGGCTGAGGTTGACCTCCGATCGCCTTGATCAGCGCATTGACCGGGCCATCGGGCTGGAGCGCAGCGCTCCAGGCGATACACGACCCGACGATGGGGATCGTCACGGGGATGAAGAGGAGCGTTCTCCAGAGGCCGACGAGGGGAATGCGCTGAGTGAAGAGCACCGCCACCAGGAGTGCGATCACGACCTGAAGGGGGTTGATGATCACGTTGAAGAGGATGGTCCTGCCGATCGTCGCGATGAAGTCGGAGTCACCGAACAACGCCTGGTAGTTGGTCAAGCCCGCGAACGTCGCCGGCACGAGACCACCGGGGAACGCTTTGTAGAGGCTCGAGCCGATAGCACCGATCGTCGGCGCGACGCGCAAGACGACGAGCGAGACGACCGCCGGCGCGAGGAACACGACCACCCAGAGCCACGGCGCACGGGATGGGCTGCGCCGGCGCGCCGGCGCAGCCCCCTTAGCCCGGTCGAGCGAAGTCGTCATGACTTGTACTTCGCCCATGCGGTCTTCAGCTGAGACGATGCCTTGTCCAAGGCGGTCTTCGCGTCGGCACCGTTACGGATGTCCGCAAATGCCTGGTTCAGGATCGACTCGAACTCGATGTAGCCGATGGTCGACACCCGGTTGACTGCCGTCTTGGATGTCTCGTAGTCGATGATCTTCGCAGCATCCTTACCGGCTGGCGACGAGAAGACATCCTTAGCGAAGTAGACGCTTTTGCCGTCCACGTTCGCCGGCAGCTCAGGGTTGGAGCGGTACTTGATGTACCCGCTGCCTTCGTCGATGGCCATCCACTTCAGGAAGACGGCAGCCGCCGCCTTCTCCTTGCTGAACGGATTCACTGCCAGCGACCACGAGCCGTCAGGGGTAGCGGCCTTGCCGTTGTCGAAGACCGGCTGCGGAGCGACACCCCAGTTGACGTTGGATGATTGCAGCTCGGGGAGAAGCCAGGGGCCCTCGACCATGTAAGCGATCTTTCCCGCGACGAACGCCGGGTCGGTCTGATCGGGAGTCATACCGCGCGGCGCCACACCTGAGGCGAAGATCGATCCATACCAGTTGAAGGCTTTGACCCATGCGCTGGAGGTGATGTCCGGCGTGAGGTTGCCCTTGCCTGTGGCCCCGACCGAGCCGCCGAGTTGCACCGGCAGCGGCTCCAGTTGGTAGTACCTGTCGAACTGTCCGAAGGCGAAGCCGTACTGTGCTCCGGCATCCTTCGCCTTCGCGGCGTCCTGGGAGATCTGCTCCCAGGTTGCGCGCCGATCGACCGATGCCGACGGCGGCGTGATGCCGGCCTTGGCCAGCAGGTCCTTGTTGTAGTAGAGCAGCTGCGTCGAGTTCGCGATCGGAAGGGCCCACAGCTTGTTCTCGTAGAGACCCGAGTCGTACGCGGTCTTATCGAACGACGACTTGTACTTCTCGAACGCGCCGGTCAGGTCGGCGGCCTCTCCCCTGGCGGCAAGCGCGGAGATGCGCGGCTGGTCGGCCCAGTACACGTCGGGGTCGCCACCCTTGTTCGCTACCCGTGAGTCGACCGTGCTGTTGAGACTGTCGAATGGCACCGTCTGCCACTTGACCTTGATGGACGGGTGTGCCTTCTCGAAGGCGTCGACGACCGGCTGCATGTTGTCGGTCTTGAGATCCAGGATGCTCAGCACCTTGATCGTCGCTTTCGGGTCTGTTTTGGGGACGGTGACGGCATCGCCGGACGTCGACGACCCGGAGCCGCTGGAACATCCGGCGAGTGTCAATGCGCTGGCCGCGGCCACCGCCAGTGCTGTGATCAGGCGCCGAGACCGGCGCGAATGCGTGAGGTGCATGACGTTCCCTTCGTTGGGTGTCTTCGGAGGATGTGCTGATGCCCGCAGGCGAACGCCGCTCAGAGCGAGGAGAGCGACCGGAGGAAGTACTCCGTGAAGCTGTCGGAGTCGACAGCCGTGGCGATGGTGCAATTCGGTTGTGGTGGTTGTGCTGAATAGAGAAGGTCGGCGACCATGACGCCGCGCGCGATCCCGTCGCCGGTCACGACGGAGACCGCAGCATCGCTCCAGGTGAGGAACTCTGGATGCGTGATCGCCGCGACCGCCAGCGGGTCGTGCATGGCACACGAATCGGCGAGCGACGGATCGCCCGGGTTGCGCTGCTGCAGGAAGTCGATCCACGCGAGCGTGGACTCGCCGGCGAGTCGCGCGAACTCGCCGGTGCTCTCCTTGAGCTGCCGGGCGTGGTCCCGAGTGAGCCGTACCTTCAGTGTCACGTCGAGCCCGACCCATCGCTGCTTCATACCCGACCTCAACACCGCCTCGGCGGCCTCCGGGTCGACCCAGACGTTGAACTCTCCCGGCATTTCGCGGTGTCCCATCGTGCCGAGGAAGACGCCGCCCATGATGACCAGCTCCCTCACGTTCGACGCGAAGGCCGGCTCGAGCGCGATCGCAGCCGCCACGTTGGTCAGCGGTCCGATCGCCACGATCGTGATCTCGCCCGGGTGGGCCATGACGTGACGGACCATCTCGACTGCCGCGTATCCCGGATCGGCCTCGAGGCCGACGCCGAAGCTCGCGATCACGTCAGCGGATGGCTTCCGGATGCGCTCAGGGTGCGTCAGAGCCGTTGACGCTCCCCGGTAGATAGGTACGTCGATTCCGAGACGACGGCGCAGCTCGAGTGCGAGCAGCGTCGCCGACTCCACATCGGTATTTCCGTTGACGGTGGTGACCATGTCGAGCTGGATGCCGTCATCGGCGTGCGCGAGGGCGAGGGCAAAACCGTCGTCGATGTCCGAGCCGGGCGCACCCATCGCGAGGTCGGTGTCCAGGATGATGCGCTGCATGGAACTCCCTTGTTCAACTCGTGTTGAATGGCAGTTAACACGAGTTGAGTCGGCGATGCAAGATCGCGAGCCCTTCCCGCATCCAGCCGACGAACGCTCTGCCGCAAAACGAACGATCCGCCGCACGGAACGAGGTGTTCCGTGCGGCGGATCGTGTTATTTCCGGCGCATCATGCGGTCCGGCATGTTCGGGCTTACGCCGAAGCGGCCTCCCGGCGCGGGAGCCGCCAGTTCGGCCGCACCCAGTGGCAGGTGTAACCCGCTGGATACTTCTGCAGATAGTCCTGGTGCTCCTCCTCGGCCTCCCAGAACTCGCCGGCCGGCTCCACCTCGGTCACGACCTTGCCCGGCCAGAGCCCGGACGCGTCCACATCCGCGATCGTCTCGCGCGCAACGCGCTCCTGCTCGGGCGTCGTGTAGAAGATCGCCGAGCGGTAGCTGCGACCGATGTCGTTGCCCTGCCGGTTCTTCTTCGACGGATCGTGGATCTGGAAGAAGAACTCCAGCAGTTCCCGGTAGCTGATCACGCTGGGGTCGAACACGATCTCCACGGACTCCGCGTGGTCGCCGTGGCGCCGATACGTGGCGTTCGGCGTGTTCGGGTCGCCGGAGTAGCCGGTGCGCGTGGAGATCACTCCCGGCTTCTTGCGCAGAAGCTCCTGAGCGCCCCAGAAACATCCGCCCGCGAGAATCGCTCGCTCGGTACTCATGTCGAGATCTCCTTCGTGTCGTTCGTCTCATTGTGATCACGGATGCCTGCCCCTTGCAGCCACCGCGGCTCACGTCAGGAAGAACACGGGCGAGCACCCGGGAGTTCCCGCATCCACGTCCGTTCGCTGTGAGTTCGATGTGCGCAATCGGGGTCCCGGAGTCGCGGCACGGCGTATAGAACGGATGCAAGAGACATCCGAATCGAGGGGGACCGCATGGGCACGTTCGTTCTGAGAGTCGTCGTCGGGTTGCTTTTCGTCGGACACGGGCTGCAGAAGCTGACCCACCTGTTCGGTGGCGGCGGCATCGAGAGGACCGAGAAGACGATGGCTGCCCTCGACATGCATCCGCCGAAGCTGCAGGCATACGCGGCGGGGGCGGTTGAGGCCGGCGGCGGTGCTGCCCTGGCGCTGGGTGCTGCCACACCGCTGGCATCCGCCGGTCTCATCGCGACGATGGTCACGGCCGTGCGCAAGGTGCACCTGAAGAACGGGGTGTGGAACACCAACGGCGGCTTCGAATTCAACCTCGTGATGGCCGCCGCGGCGCTGTTGCTGGCCGGACGGCCGGGCAAGGCATCCGTCGACGGCGCCTTCGGACGCTCGAAGTGGGGCACCGGCTGGACGATCTTCGCGCTCGTCGCCGGCGTGATCGGGTCGGCGCTCGCGATCGCGGCCGGCCGCTGGTTCGGGCCGGAGGAGACCGAGGCGGAGGAAGCCGCCGCCCCCTCATCGCCGGTTGAGTAGCCCGCGAAGCGGGCGTATCGAAACCCAGCCGCTACAGCTTTGGTTTCGATACGCGGCCTTCGGTCGCTACTCAACCTGCGATATCCGGCGGGAGGGAAGCGCTCCTGTGCGTACTCGCAGCCGACACGCGGCGATCGCAACCTTCAGGCATCCGACGCGCGGCAGACTGACGGAATGTCCGCACACCGGTCCCGCACGTCTCCGCTCGTGTCGTTGCCGCCCGGCACCCTGTGGATCGCGATCGTGCTCTGGGTGGCTACGTTCGCGCTCGGGTTCGCCGCGAAGGCCTCGACCGGATGGCTCTCCTCCCAGCTCGCCCTCGACCGAGCGCTGAACGCCAAGCACGCGTCGCTTCTCGACACGGTCGCACGCGCGCTCGACAAGCTCGACTCCGTGACCGTCGTGGCCGTCATCCTCGTCGTGGTCGGTGTGCTGGTCGGGCTGCTCGTGTCGTGGCCGCGTGCGCTGGCCGCCGTCGTCATTGCGGGAGCCGGATGGCTGCTCTGCCTGGTGCCCAAGGCGATCGTCTCCGAGCCGCGCCCACCGCTGAACTCTGTGGCTCACGTGCTCAACGTGTCCCATGCGACGCAGAGCTTCCCGAGCGGACACACGGTGTTCGCGGTGACGCTGACCGTTGCGGTGCTCGTCGTCTGCCGGCGCGGCTGGACGCGCGCGATCGTCGCAGTGCTGGGCATCCTGCTCGTGCTCGTCACCGCGTTGTCGCGCCTCTACGTCGGCGCGCACTACGCGACGGATATCGTTGGCGCGATTCTCGCAGGCGTCGCCGGAGCGCTGCTCATCGCGTGGTTGTGGAACCTCGTCGTTCGAGGTCTGTTCCCTCGGGCCGTGTCGAGCCGATCGCAGGGCGTGGGCGAGCGCGTCGAAGCCTGAACCGTTACATGTGGCCGGCCTGCTGCGCGAGGCCGACGAACGTGCCGCCCCAGATCAGCACGGCGAGCCCGACGACCATCGCGACGGCCACACCGGCGACGACCGCTCCTGCGAGCATCGTGACGAGCATGCGCAGAAACACGGCGACGCGTCCGCGCCCCTCGCGGTCCGTATCGCCGACAACCTTGATGAACGACCAGACGCTCATGGAACCCCCGAATGACTCCACGGTCGTGCCGCAGAGCGCGGCACGACCACCTACATGACTTCAGGTGAGCTCCGTTGATCGCCTGAATCCCATGCTGGAACACGCATCCGAAACCAGGATCGAAGTCGGCTGAAGACGCTTTGAGGGGTTCGTTGTCATTTCGTAATCGACGCCGCTCCCCTAGTGTCGACACATGCTGCGCACCCCCGCCTGGGCCAACACGTGGACGGTGCTCCGCGCCGTCGCCGCCGCACTCATCACCGCCGCGATCATCGCGCAGGCCGATGCGACGATCGGGGGCGCGATCAGCGGCGGCAGGGATGTCGGCACCACCATCGCGAACTTCTTCAGCTTCTTCACCATCCTTTCCAACGTGCTCTCGGTCATCGTGCTGGCGTGGGCGGTCGCCTGGTTCTGGTCGCGAGGACGCGCGAAGAGCTCCCCCGAACCCCGGGTGCTGGGAATCGCTCTCGCGAGCGTCACGACCTACATGGTGATCACCGGAATCGTCTACAACACCCTGCTGCGGGGCATCCCGCTTCCGCAGGGCAGCACCGTGCCGTGGTCGAACGAGGTTCTGCACGTCGTCGGGCCGCTGTTCCTGCTCGCCGACCTCTTCCTCGGGCCGCGACGCCGGTGTCTCGGCTGGGGCGCGATCGGCGCTGTGCTCGGCTTCCCCCTGGTGTGGGTGATCTACACGATGGTGCGCGGCCCGCTGGTGACGAACCCGGGCACGGGCGCGCCGTACTGGTACCCGTACCCGTTCCTCGACCCGCACTCGGCGACCACCGGCGGATACCTCGGCGTCGTGGCGTACATCGTGGGCATCGCCGTGGGCATCGCGGTCGTCGCCGGGGTCGTGATCGCGGTCGGCCGCGTCCGCGGCAAGCCGCATAGGGATGCCCGCACTCCCGTCCCGGCGCCCGCCGAGTCCCAGCCGCGCGCCTGATCCCGTTCGACCAGGCTGGTCTGGTGGACCTGGTCAACCGCGCGTAGAATCCAGGCATGACCACGGTGAACATCCAAGAGGCGAAGACGCAGCTGTCGGCGCTACTCGTGCGGGTCGAGCACGGCGAGGCCGTGACGATCGCCCGGGCCGGTACCGCCGTCGCGCGGATAGTCCCGATCAAAGAGCCTGAGGCACGTGTCTTCGGCACGATGTCCTTCGACGTACCCAATGACTTCGATGCGGCGCTGCCGGAGGAGGAGCTGGCCGCGTGGGAGTGAGGTACCTCCTCGACACACATGTGCTGCTGTGGCTACTGGTGTCGCCCGAGCGAGTAGCCGCCCAGGCGAGAGCTGCACTTGCGGACAAGCAGAACGTGCTTCTGGTCTCTGCGGCGTCGGCGATGGAGGTGGCGACCAAGACACGCCTTGGCAGACTGGACGCCGGTCACGGCCTCACTGCCGCCTGGACCGCCCGAACAACCGAGATCGGGGCGGAACACTTGCCGATCAGCGCAGATCATGCGGTTCTGGCCGGGAGCATGACCTGGGACAATCGTGATCCCTTCGACAGGTTCCTCGTGGCCCAGGCGCTGCGGGAGAACCTCATCCTGGTCACCGTCGACAGCAAGTTGCTGACCCTGCCGGGGCTCAACACGCTGACCTGGTGATCCGGCGAGCTCGTCTGGCGCCGGGCGCGGAGGTGCGTCCGGCGTCATTGAGAAGCGGCGCCCGCCGCGAAGGAGTCGGCACGCGACGGGCACCGCGGCATCCGCCCTGGCGCTACCCCTTCACGCTCCCGGTGGCGAGCCCGGACTGCCAATAGCGCTGCAGGAACAGGAACGCGACGATCAGCGGAATGATCGACACGAACGCCCCGGTCAGCACGGTCGAGAACAGCACCTGTGCGCCGCCGCCGGCCGAGGCGGTCGCCTGCCACTGCGCGAGTCCGACCGTCACCGGGAACAGCGACGGCGTGTTCAGCATGATCAGCGGCAGGAAGTAGTTGTTCCACGTGGCCACCAGCTGGAACAGCACGACCGTGACGATGCCGGGAGATAGCAGCCGGATGCCGATGGTCCCGAAGATGCGGAACTCGCCTGCGCCGTCGATCCGCGCCGCCTCGAGCAGACTGTCATCCACCGATTCGAGGGCGTACACGCGCATCAGGTAGACGCCGAACGGGCTCACCAGCGATGGCAGGATGATCGCCCACATCGAGTCCGTCAGGTTCGCCGCCGCGAACAGCAGGTAGGTCGGGATCGCCAGTGCCGTCAGCGGAACCATGATGGAACCGAGGATCACGGAGAACACCGCCGTTCGCCCGCGGAACCGGTACTTCGCCAGCGAGTACCCGGCCGCCGTGGCGAGCGCCGCAGCACCCACCGCGCTGGTCACGGAGTAGATGATCGTGTTCAGCCCCCACTGCCAGAACACGCCGCCCTGGAACGTGAAAAGGTTCGCGAAGTTGGCGAAGAACTGGAACGAGTTGCCGAACCACAGTCCGAACGTGCTGAACAGGTCGGAGTTGTCCTTCGTCGTGGAGATGAACAGCCACAGCAGCGGAACGATGAAGTAGATCAGCGAGATCCACACGAAGATCGTGAGCAGGGTGCTGCGGCGCTTGTCGCGCTCGAGCACCTTGCACCCGCGCCGAGGCTCCGGATGCTTGCCCCCGGCACTCGCGACCGACGGCGACGCGGAACGAATGGTGGTGCTCATGACTCGCGCTCCTTCCGGTTGGCAGCGGTCTGCACGACGAAGGAGACGATCATGATGATGATGCCCAGCAGGAACGCGATCGCGGCGGCGTAGTTGATGTCCTGGTTCTTGAACGCCACGTTGTACGCGTAGAGGTTCGGCGTGAAGTCGGTGCCGATGGCGTTCGGAGCGATGTTGGACAGCAGGTTCGGCTCGTTGAACAGCTGGAACGATCCGATGATCGAGAAGATCACCGTGAGCAGCAGCGCCTGACGGATGGCCGGCAGCTTGATGCTCCACGCGACGCGGAACTGACCGGCGCCGTCGATCTCCGCGGCTTCGTACAGATCCTCCGGGATGGAGCGCAGCGCCGCGTACAGGATGATCATGTTGTATCCGATGAACTCCCAACAGACGATGTTCATCGTCGAGCCGAGGATGTTCTGCGGCGACAGCAGGTCGGGGGCCGACAGCCCGAGGGCGTGGAAGATCTGCGTGATCAGGCCGAAGTCGGTGCCGTACAGGTAGCCCCACATCAGGGTCGCCACGACGCTGGGCACCGCATATGGCACGAACACCAGGAGGCGCGCGGCCCTGCCGCCACGCACTCGCTTGCTGTCCAGCGCGAGTGCGAAGCAGATCGCGGCGACGAGCATGATCGGCACCTGCACGAGCAGGAAGAGCCCGACTCTGCCGAGGCCGGCCCAGAAGCTCGGGTCCTGGACGGCACGGATGTAGTTGCCGAGACCGGCGAACACCTGCCCGCCGACGAGCTGCGAGCTGAACAGGCTGAGGTAGAGCGAGTAGATCAGCGGCGCGAGGAACATCGCGGCGAAGATCACGAGGAACGGGATGAGGAGGATCCACGCGGCGCGCGTCTGCGCTGCGCCGATCCTGCCCGACGTGCGTTGCCGGGTGGACGGGCCCGGCGAGCTGCGCCGGGCGGTGAGAACGGACATGGTCGACTCCTTGTACGACAGCGGGTCCGGGCGATAGTGGCCCGGACCCGCTGTGCTCACTTGACGGTGAAACCCTGCTGCTTCGCGTAGCTGACGACCTGGTTCTGCCAGGTCGCCAACGCTGCCTTCAGGTCGCCGTGATCGGCGATCGCCTTGCCGAGCGTCGTCCCGTAGCTGGAGTTCACGTAATCCATGAACGGCAGCCACTGGAACTTCGGGTTGACGGTGTCGGAGACCTGGGCGAAGAACTTGTTCACCTGCTGTCCGCCGTAGAAGTCGCTCTTCGCGTCCACGAACTGCGGGTCCTTGAGCGTCGATGTCGTCGTGGGGAACAGGAACTGCTTGTTCGCCATCATCAGCGTGGACTGCTGGTCGTTGTTGATGAACTTCGCGAGCTCGTACGCGGCGATCGGGTTCTTCGATGCCGCCATGACGGCATCCGACGAGCCGCCCCAGTTGCCGGAGACATCTGCGCCCGCCTGCCACTGCGGAATGGTGCCGGCCCGCCACTTGCCACTGGTGCTCTTCACGGTGCCCTGCAGGAACACGGGGCCCCACGCTGCGACCAGCCAGCTGGCGTACTTGTTCGCAGCCAGGCCCTGGTAGTAGGCGTCGGTGAAGTCGGGATCGGTGGCGACCAGGCCCTTGTTGATCAGGTCCTGCCAGTACGCGACGACCTTCTGGTCGGTGGCCGAGTTCAGGTCGATCCCGACGGTCTTCTTGCCGTCGTAGCTGAACGGCTGCGCGCCGGCCTGCCAGAAGAACGAGATCATCTGGAACATGTCGTTGCCGGGCAGATCGGTGATGTACGAGCCCGTCTTCGACTTCACGTCTGCTGCCGCCTTGGCGAAGTCGTCCCACGTGGCCGGTGCGCCGTTCAGGCCGGCCGCCTTGAAGATGTCGTCGCGGTACAGGGTGCCGAGCGGCCCGGAGTCCTGCGGCACTGCCCACACACCCGAGCTGTTCGCCACCTGGTTCCACACCCAGCCGACGTAGTCGTTCTTCAGGTCGGACGCGCCGTACGGCGTGAGGTTCAGCAGGCTCTTCGTCTGGGTGAACGAGGGGATGTAGTCGTACTCCACCTGCGCGACATCCGGGATGCCCTTGCCCGCCTTGAGCGCCGCCCGCAGCTTCGGGTAGTGCTGGGCGCCACCGGTGGTGTTGACGACGTTGACCTTGATCTTCGGATACTTCTTCTCGAAGAGGTTCACCTCGTCCTGGATGTTCGGCACCCAGGTCCAGAACGTGAGCGTGGTGGGCGTGTTCATCGCCTTGTCGATGTCGGACTGGCTCACCGGCTTCGTGGATCCGGTGCTGGCGCCCGGGCTGCTGCATCCGCTGAGGAGCAGCGCGAGCGCCGTGACGCCGGAGGCCAGCGCCAGTGCTGTCTTTCGGAATTTCATCGTCGACCTTCTCTTTCTTCGGTGGTGCTCGGCACGAGGTCGCCCTCGTCTCGGTCGCTGGGCTCTGTCAGGAGGATCCGGCTCGACCAGGCCGGAAGCATGTGGAGTGCGTTCGGCGCGGACTCGGAGCCGTCGGCCACGTCGCGCGTCGTCGGCAGGAGTCGCACCTGCCGCTCCTCGCCGCTCCAGTTGATGAGGAACCAGGCGCGCGTGCCGTCCGGCATGCGTCCTGACGTCACGGTGAGCGGCGTGTTGCGCTCGGGCGCGAGCTCGTCGGCCACCCGCTTCGGCACCGCCCACCGCATCAGTGCCGCGGCGAGACTGCGGGAGGGAACCGTGCCGACGACCGTGACCCGGCCGTCCCCGTGTGCCTTCGACGTGACGGCGGGGAAGTCGCCGAATCGCGGATGCCGGTAGCTCACGATCTCGTCGGCTCCGTCGGAGATGAGCCCGTCGATCCACGCCGTGGCCGAGGCATCCTCATCGAGTTCGATGACGGACGAGGAAACCGTCACCGGCGCCTCGAGGTTGGAGTACTCGTCGTAGTGCACGCCCGCGGCGCCGGCCAGCCGTTCGGGGGCGACCGCGATGCGCGCCCTGGCGAGCTCGTCGCCGTACGCGGTGCGCGGCCCTATGACGAGGTGGCCGCCCGCGCTCGCGTACTCACCGAGCAGGTCGAGCGTCTCGTCGTCGGCGACGTACAGCGCGGGGACCACCAGCGTCGGGAAGCGCTCCGCCAGTTCGCGGGCTCCGATCGCGTTCGCCTGCTCGACGTGCAGGATTCGCGCCTGCGCTCCGGACTCCACGACGCCGGTGTGGAACGCGTCGAAGATGTGCTCGTACGTCTGCCGATCCGGGCCGCCGTCGCGGCTGAGCGCCGGGAAGAACTCGAGTGCCCAGCGCGAGTCGTTCGACCACAGGAGCGCGGCGTCGGCATCCGGGATGTACCCGTCGAGCGCCGTTCCCACCCGCTGCAGGAGGTGCCCGATCTCGGCGATCTCGTCGTACACGCGCCCCGGGCGCAGACTGTGCGGCAACACGCCGCCCCAGTAGGTCTCGGTGCCGTACGGCAGCGTGTGCCAGTGCCAGTACTCGACCATCGCCGCGCCGCGGCTGACCATCCCGAGAGCGGCGGCCTGCAGCTGCCCCGGCCACGGCGGAAGGTTCATGAAGCTCTGGCCGATGGACTGCGCGTTCGTCTCGGTCACCAGGAACCGCTCCTGCTTCGAGGAGAACAGGCGATCCGCCTGCCGGAAGAAGCCACCGACACCCGACGTGGTCCACTGCGTCTGCGCCGACTCGTGCTTCGTGAGATCCAGGTGATCCTGCATCGCGTAGTACGGGTTGCCGGCGGCGATGTCGAGTGACGCGGTCAGCTCGCGGTCTTCGACAGCAGGCCGCGGATACGCCAGACAGGTCGTCACGAACTGGCTCGGAGTGGAGTACTCGCGCACGATCCCCGCCTGCCAGGCGATGAACTCGGTGGTCTGCTCCGCCTGAAAACGACGCCACTCCAGGTCGTACTGAGGCAGCGAGTTGCCGTCCGGCACCCACAGCTCGGACCAGTCGGCGATGCGGTGCGACCAGTAGGTGAGGCCCCACTCACGGTTCAACGTGTCGACGTCGCCGTACCTGCGCTCCAACCAGCGCACGAAGCGGGTGAAGACGCCGCGGTTGTGGAACAGCTCGAGCCCCGGCTCGTTGTCCACCTGAAAGCCGATCACCGCCGGATGCTGCGCGTAGCGGCCCACCACCTTGCGGATGATCCGCTCCGCGAAGTAGCGGAACGCGGGATGTGTGAAGTCGGCCTCCTGCCTGCTCCCCCACGGCATCCGTCGACCGGTCTCGCGTTCGGCGGCGATCTCGGGATAGGCCGTCTGCAGCCAGGGCGGAACGGCGTAGGTGGGAGTGCCCAGGATCACGCGGATGCCCCGTCGATGGGCTGCGTCGAGAACCGGCTGCAGCCACTCGAGATCGAACTCGCCCTCGCGCGGCTCCCACGTCGACCACACGGACTCCCCGACACGGATGACCGAGAAGCCGGCCCTCACCATCAGGTCGAGGTCCTCCTCGGTGCGCTCGCTCCTGTGGTACTCGGCGTAGTAGGCGGCTCCGAACAGCACGCGTGCCGGTTCGTGGGAGTGGGGTGACGGCATGGGGACTCCGTTGTCTGTGCTGGGGGCGACTACCGCGGCGAGGCATCCGAGAGGCGATCACCGCGACAGGTTTCGCATGAAAGCTAACTCATTTCGTTACCGGTAACAATCCTCTGTTACAGTTTCGTTACCGGTAACGAAATGGATCGCGGCCATACAGTTGTGGCGAGCACCGCCGCCCGATTCGGAGGGTAGATGTCACCAGACGGCATGGGCGCCTCGGCGGACCGATCCGTCGGCAAGCAGCCCACGATCTACGATGTCGCGCGGCACGCCGGTGTGTCCCACCAGACCGTGAGCCGACTGCTCAAGGGCGACCCCGGCATCAAGCCGCTCAACCGGGAACGCGTTCTCAAGGCGCTCGACGAACTCGGCTACCGGCCGAACCTGACCGCGCGGTCCCTCGCCACGAACCGCTCGCATCGCGTGGCGGCTCTGACCCAGGAGATCACGCAGGTCGGCCCCGGCATGGTGGCGCAGGGCGCAAGCGAGGAGGCGCGGGCGCACGGGTATGTGCTCGACATCATCACGCTGGATGTCGGCGATCGCGCCAACGTCGAAGAAGCGATCAAGCTCGTGAACCAGCACGACGTCGCAGGCATCCTCGCCCTCGCCTCAACGGACGAACTCCGCGACGCGTTCGAGAGCGCCAGGTTCCAGGTGCCTGTCGTCATCCCGTTCGGAATGGTCGCCGGCGACTCCGGTGCTCCCGACATGCGGGGCGAGGCGATCCGCGAGCTGATCGACCACCTCGTCGAACTCGGTCACCGTCGCTTTCTGCACCTGGCCGGCCCCGGCACGTGGGTGGCGGCGCGGAACCGGCGGCAGGACTTCGACGACGCACTGGCCGCTCACGGTCTGGCGCTCGAGGCCGTGGTGCACGGGGACTGGTCGGCGAAGTCGGGCTACGACGCGGTGCGCGCGATGCAGCCGGGCCTCTCCTGTACTGCCATCGTCGCGGCGAACGACCAGATGGCGATCGGCGCCATCCTTGCCCTGAGCGAACTGGGACTTCGCGTTCCGGAGGATGTCTCGGTGACCGGCATGGACGACATCCCCGAGGCGGCCTACGTGCGGCCTCCACTCACAACGATCCAGCTCGGACTCGCGGAGGAAGGCCGCGACACCTTCCGTCAACTCCTGGCACTCATGACCGGCGAGGAGACCGAGCGGCGGCCCACCCCGGCGAAGGTGGTGCTGCGGCGGTCGACCGGGCCGGCGGCCGGGTGAACTCCGCGCACCGAAGCGTCAGGCGTGGGGTGCGGGACCGCTGGACGCCCGCGCAACCAGTTCGGTCGCCAGTTCCATTCGCGTCTGCAGTCGAGCGGTCGACTCGTCATCGCGGGCTAGATTGAGCAGCAGTCTGACAGCTGTCGCCCCGAGCTCCGTCGTGGGCTGCCGGATCGTCGTCAAGGTGGGACTGATCCAGTGCGCTTCGGGAAGATCGTCGAAACCGACGACACTCACGTCTTCTGGTATTCGCAGCCCCCTCGCTGCCAGCGCCTCATAGACGCCGAGAGCCATGGGATCTGAGCAGGCGAAGATGCCCGTGATCCGCGGATCCTTGTCGAGGAGTTCGTGCGTCGCAGCGGCGGCCCCGTCCGTCTCCCAGGCGCCGTAGGCGACCGAGACCGTCGCGTGACCGAGGTCGGAGGTCTCGGCCGCCGCACGGAATCCATCCACGCGCGCGCGACTGTAGATGTGTCGAGCGTGCCCGGCCACGACTCCCAGCCTCCGGTGGCCGAGAGACAGCAGATGCTCGGCGGCAAGCCGACCGCCGTCCCAGTTGGCTACGCCTACCTTCGCAGCGCCGGCCGGAGGTGTGCCTTGCGACTCCACGAGCACGACGGGAGCACCCGCTGCGGTGAGGGTGTTGAACTGCCGCGACGTCGGGTCGACGAGAACGACGACGGTGCCGATGCCTCGACGGCGCAGAACTTTCGAAACCCAATCGACATCGGGGTCGTCCGCCAGCGTGAGCACGACATCCATGCCGGCCGCTGCTGCCTCCCGGCCGACGCCCGCGAGCACCAGGTTCGCCCAGGAGCCTTCGAAGTGCGTGACGACCAGGTCGATGACATCGGCACGAACGGTTTCATCCGGCGCACCGTCGAGCTTGTTGCCCGACCTACGGGTGTAGCCGACCGTCTGCACGGCATCCATGACGCGGGCACGAGTCTCGACGGAGACATCCGTGCCGCCGCGCAGCACCTTCGAGACCGTCGGCACGCTGGTGCCGGCTGCCTGAGCGACCTGAAGCAGCGTCGGATGCTTTCCTGCGGGCCGGGGAGACATGGACTCAGGCTATCGTGCCGCATTATCTTGCGAAACATTATCGACTTGCAACCCGATAGTTTCGGATGCATCATGGCACTTGGCACCATCAGACGCAGTTAGTTTGCGCAAGATAACCCGCCACGCAATCAATGACGATGACTCAGGAGTGTCAAAGATGATCAGAAAAGCACGCGGCGCTGCGGCGGTCGCGATCGGTTTGGGGGTAGCTCTCCTCGCCACCGGATGTGCCGGCGGAGCAGGCGGCTCCGGTTCGAGCGATGGCAAGGTGACGCTCACGGTGTGGGAGAACGCCACGACCGGCGACGGCGTTCAGTACTGGAAGGATGCCGCGGCGGACTACCACAAGCTGCACCCGAACGTGACGGTGAAGCTTCAGGGCATCCAGAACGAAGACTTCGACGGCAAGCTGCAGACCGCGCTGAACTCCAGCTCCGCACCCGATGTCTTCATGCAGCGCGGCGGCGGCAAGATGAAGGACATGGTCGACGCCGGCCAGCTTCAGCCCGTCACCCTCGACGCCGCCTCGAAGAAGGCCGCCGGCGCCGCACTGGATGCCAACACGATCGACGGCAAGATCTACGCGGTGCCCATGACCGTGCAGCCGGAGGGCATCTACTACAGCAAGGACCTGTTCGCCAAGGCGGGCATCACCGCAACGCCGACCACCATGGACGAGCTCGACGCCGACGTCGCGAAGCTCAAGACGATCGGCGTCGCTCCGATCGCCGTCGGAGCGAAGGACGCCTGGCCCGCCGCACACTGGTACTACAACTTCGCCATTCGCGAGTGCAGCCAGGAAACCATCAGCAAGGTGGCGAAGACCCTCAAGTTCACCGATCCGTGCTGGACCAAGGCAGGCGAGGACGTCGCTGCGCTCCTGAAGACCTCACCGTTCCAGGAGGGCTTCCTGACTACACCCGGTCAGACCGGCGCGGGATCGTCGGCGGGCCTGCTCGCCAACCACAAGGCGGCCATGGAACTCATGGGAGCCTGGGAGCCGGGAACGCTCGCAGGTCTGACGCCCGACCAGAAGCCGCTGCCCGACCTCGGTTGGTTCCCGTTCCCGGCAGTCCCGGGTGGCAAGGGTGACCCGACCGCGCTGATGGGCAACGTCAGCGGCGGCATGTCGCTGTCGAAGAACGCCCCGAAGGAAGGTCAGGACTTCCTCGCATTCCTCCTCACCGCCGATCAGCAGAAGGCGTACGCCAAGGCGTTCGACACGATCCCGGTGAACAAGGACGCACAATCCGTGGTCACGGAGAGCTACAACGTGTCGTCGCTGAAGGCGTACAACAAGGCCGCGTACGCGGTCGACTTCCTCGACACGGAGTACGGCCAGAACGTCGGCAACGCCCTGAACACGGCCGTCGTCAACCTGATGGCGGGCAAGACGGACCCCGCAGGCATCGTGAAGGCCGTCAACGACGCCGCGGCCAAGGGCTGAGCGGAATCCGATGAAAGACACCCTGGGTACCGAGACGGCTCCCCGCCGTTCGGCGCAGGGCGCGCTTCAAGCCGGGGGCGTGGTCGCATCCACGTCCCCGGCGGTGCGCGCGACGAAGCAGCGCCGCCGTGGGCGTGCCCGTATGCGGCTGGAGATCACCCTCTTGTCGGGGCCGGCCATCATCATGTTCGTGGCGTTCGTGATCTTCCCGGTCGTGCTCGCCGCCTTCTACGGCTTCTTCCGATGGAAGGGGTACGGGGCGCCGACGGACTTCGTCGGCATGAACAATTACAAGCTGATCCTGACGGATCCCGCGTTCCAGGCAGTGCTGTGGCACAACCTGTGGATCATGGTGCTCTCTCTGGTCATCCAGGGTCCGCTCGCGATTGTGCTCGCGCTGCTTTTGAACCAGAAGATCCGCGGACGGTCGCTCATCCGCATCCTCATCTTCGTGCCGTACATCATTTCCGAGGTCATCGTCGGAACCGGCTTCAGCCTCATGCTGCAGACGAGCGGCGCTGTCAACGACCTTCTTCACCACATCGGGCTTGGGTTCATGGCCGCTGACTGGCTCGCCGATCCGAACATCGCCTTGTGGACCCTGATGGCGATCATCTCGTGGAAGTACATCGGTTTCGCGGTCATTCTCATGCTCGCCGGACTGCAGTCCATTCCGGAGGAGCTGTTCGAGGCGGCGCAATTGGATGGCGCCTCGTACTGGCAGATCCAGCGGAGGATCACGCTGCCGCTGTTGGGACCGACGATCCGCATCTGGGCGTTCTTGTCCATCATCGGATCGCTGCAGCTCTTCGACCTCGTCTACATCATTTGGGGTCAGTACGTCTCCGGCACCGCGGGCACCTCGACCATGGCCATCTACATGGTGGGCCAGGGTCGCAATGCCGGGAACTACGGCTACGGCAGTGCCGTCGCAGTCGTCATGTTCCTCATCTCGCTCATCATCGCGTTGATCTACCAGCGCTTCGTCCTGCGCCGTGACCTTCAGGGCGCTGTCACCGAAGGAGTCCATTGATGACCGCGACCACCGCTGTTCCGGTCGAACCGGCCAAGCAGCCGAAAGTGCGCGACCGCCGTGACAAGCCCGAGAAGTGGGGAAGCCCGGTCACCTACTTCATCGCGCTTCTGCTGATCGCAGTGTGTCTGGCGCCGGTCGTCTACATCGTGCTCGGCGGCTTCCGCACCAATTCGCAGATCTCCACGAATCCTGCGGCGTTCCCGTCGCCATGGGTGTTCAAGAACTACGCCGCAGTGCTCAGCTCGGTGACGTTCTGGGGAGAGTTCGCGAATTCGATCATCGTGGCACTGTTGAGCACGATCGGCGTCGTCGTGCTGGGCGTGATGGTGAGCTTCGTCATCGCCCGATATGACTTCAAGTTCAAGGGTGCGATGTATTCGCTGTTCGCCGCCGGTCTGATGTTCCCGATGGTCATTGCGATCACACCGCTGTACCTGGTGATCAAGGATCTGGGCCTCGTCGACAGCTTGTTCGGCCTGATCGTGCCTCAGATCGCTTTTGGTCTACCGACGACGGTCATCATTCTGGTGCCGTTCCTGCGTGCCATTCCGAACGAGATCGAGGAAGCCGCGTCCATCGACGGCGCGAGCCGGCTCGGGTTCTTCTTCCGCATGGTGATCCCGTTGGCTGTGCCCGGCGTCGTGACGGTGGCGATCCTGTCGTTCATCGGCAGCTGGAACAACTACGTTCTGCCGCTCTACATCCTGAACTCGCAAGCCAACTACACCCTCCCGCTCGGGGTTCAGGCGTTCTCGTCGCAATACTCCACCGACACGGCGTCGGTGCTCGCCTTCACCTCGCTGGCGATGCTGCCCGCACTGATCTTCTTCGCGATCTTCCAGAAGCGGATCGTCGGCGGCCTGACCGGCGCGGTCAAGGGCTGACGGGCGAAAGGACGACCGAATTGCCCCGCGCCCATATCGAGCTCGACAAGAGAGCCGTCATCGCGCCCGTGCATCGCCGCACCTTCGGCTCCTTCGTCGAGCATCTCGGGCGCTGCGTGTACGACGGCCTGTACGAGCCCGGTCACCCGAGCGCGAACAAAGACGGCTTTCGCATGGATGTCGTCGCGCTCGTCAAGGAACTGGGCAGCACCACCATCCGCTACCCCGGCGGCAACTTCGTCTCCGGCTTCCGTTGGGAGGACTCCGTCGGGCCGCGCGAGAAGCGTCCCGTGCGGCGCGACCTCGCCTGGCATTCCCTGGAGTCCAACCAGGTCGGGTTGGACGAATTCGCGAGATGGCTCAAGCTCACTGACTCCGAGCTGATGCTCGCCGTCAACGTCGCTACCCGGGGCATCCTGCCGGCGCTCGACCTTCTCGAGTATGCGAACCATCCCGGCGGGACGGCACTGTCGGACCTGCGCATCGCCAACGGGTCGCCCGAACCGCACAACGTGCGCATGTGGTGTCTCGGCAACGAGATGGACGGGTCGTGGCAGACCGGGTTCATGACCGCCGACGACTACGGCAAGATCGCCGCTCGGACCGCGGCGGCCATGAAGATGGCGGACAAGGACCTCGAGCTGGTCGTGTGCGGCTCCTCCGGATCGGCGATCCCTACCTTCGGTGACTGGGAGCGCACCGTGCTCGAGCACAGCTACGACTACGTGGACTACATGTCGTGTCACGCCTACTACCAGGAGCTCGACGGCGACCTCGGGTCGTTCCTCGCCTCGGCGATCGACATGGACTACTTCATCGACACGGTCGTCGCGACCGCCGACCACGTCGGTTACAAGAAGCGCTCGAGCAAGAAGATCAACATCTCTTTCGACGAATGGAACGTCTGGTATCTCAAGGAGCACCAGGAGTCGCAGAAGACCTACGACGAATGGACCTATGCTCCCCGCCAACTCGAGGATGTCTACACCGTCGCGGACGCCGTCGTCGTCGGCAACATGCTGATGACCCTGCTCAAGCACAGCGACCGGGTCACGTCCGCATCACTTGCACAGCTCGTCAACGTCATCGCACCGATCATGACCGAGCCCGGCGGACCCGCATGGCGGCAGACCACGTTCTACCCGTTCTCGATCACCAGCCGTCTCGCCTCAGGCGAGGTCATCCGCCCGGTGATCCAGACAGCGAAGTATGAGACCGCGAAGTACGGGCCCGTCTCAGTGGTCGACTCGGTTGCGACCGTGGACGACGACCAGGTCGCCGTGTTCCTCGTCAACCGCGATCTGGACGAACCCGCAGACGTCACCGTCGATCTCCGAAGCCTCGGCTCGTCGCGGATCACCGAGGCTGTGACCGTCTCCGATGCGGATGTTCGGGCCACGAACACGATCACGCATCAGACCCGCGTCACGCCGTGGCTCAACACGAGCGCAGCCCTCTGCGATGGCGTGCTGAGCATCCGACTGCCACCCGTCTCCTGGTCAGCCGTCGCGCTCCGTTCACGTGGTGACGATCTATAAATTGTTGCGCAACATATTGACTGTTGCAGAGTCGATCCGCGCGTGTAAGCATGCATCACAAGGGCTTTTTCGCCGAAAGATTGCGCAAAGTAATGGCGATGCCCTTGCAGTGCCTCGACGTCCGCTGGCACGAAACGCGGACGCTTGTCGGCAGCACCTCCAACGAAGGAGAAGGAAATGCACTTCAACGACGAGTTCTCACATCCATCAGCTGCGGGGGCCGGCAGCGCCGCCGCGCACGTATCACGACGAGTGTTCCTCGGCACAGGAGCCGCCGTTGTCGGCGGCCTTGCGCTTGGAGTGGCAGGGGCGGGACAGGCGTGGGCCACAAGCCCCGGAGCGTCGGGCGCAGGTGGCGGGCTGCTCCCGTTCGGCCCGGTGGACGTCGTTCCCGACAACGGAACCGGGCTCTCCTACGCACGCGCGGTGCGGTTGAGCACGTCCAAGCCTGGGCAGCCTCAGCCACTGCTCGCCACGTACCAGAGCTTCGGCGGCGAACCGTTTCCGCTCTACCGCAGCGACGACAACGGACACACGTGGACACAGCAGGGCAGCGTGCTCGGTGCGGACGCGCCGGCCGGAATCTACCTCCAGCCGTACCTGTACGAGCTGCCGCGTGCCTTCGCCGGATTGCCGAAGGGCGCACTGCTCTTCGCCTGCAACTACTGGCCGTTCGATTTCTCTCAGCCGTTCCCGTTCGCCAGCACGAACATCCAGCTCTACGCCAGCACCGACGGTGGCCTCACGTGGCGATTCTTGAGCACCGTTGCCCAGGGCGGGCCACCCGACACGACGAACGGGGCGACGCCGGTCTGGGAGCCGTTCCTGCTGCTGCACAACGACAACCTGATCTGCTACTACTCCGACCAGCGGGATCCGAACTTCGGTCAGAAGCTCGCCCACCAGACCAGCACGGACCTGCACACGTGGGGTCCTGTCATCAATGACGCGACCGGGACCACGTACGCCGAGCGGCCCGGCATGACCACGGTCGCGCGGTTGCGAGGGGACCTGTGGATCATGACGTATGAATTCGGGGCGCCTGACGACCCGGCCAACCCGGATCAGAACAACTACACGTACCACGTTCACTACCGCATCGCGAAGGACCCGGAGTCGTTCCGGTTCTCGACGGACACCCCGCTCCTGGATCAGGACGGCTATGCCCCGAATGCGGCTCCCGTCGTTTCCTGGTCTGAGGCTGGAGGAGCCAACGGAACGATCGTCGTCACCGACAACGATGACCAGGACTTCTTCATCAACCGCGACCTCGGCAACCCGGGCGCATGGACGCGGCTCTCGTCTCCGATGCCGGCCGGGTACAGCCGGTTCACCATTCCGCTGGACGTCCCCGGCGATCCACAGAACCCCGGACTCGTCTTCGTCATCACCGGAGCGCAGTATGGCGATGCGGGAGGCGTCGAGGCCGGCATCATCTCCCTCGGCGCTGGAGCGGGGCATCCGGGCCAAGGCGCCCACGGCTCGAAGGCGCTCGGTGAGGACCGCCAGGCCTTCGTGGAACGCGCAGCCGCGTACGCCATCGCACATCGTTCAGGGCAGTGAGCTCGCGCGGCGCCCGCTGAGCTGAAGGCAAGCGAATGAAGGGCAGGACCCGTCGGGAGAACCGACGGGTCCTGCTTCGTTTGTGCAAGGCATCCGGAGCCACCATCCGTGCCGGTTCGCGCACCGCGGCCGGCCAACTGACAACGAGTAGATTTGCGCCATGCCCGCCTACCCCGGTGACGAATCGGCCACCATCGCCGCCGCTCTCGGGACCATCGACAGCAACTCGCCAGTCTCCGAGGTGACGCGCCGGCTGCTCGATCTCTTCACGAGCGGCTCGATCGAGCCGGGCACGCGGCTTCCCCCTGAACGGCAGATCGCTGCGACACTGGGGGTGGGTCGTTCCGCGGTGCGTGAGGCGCTCGCCGCGCTCGAGGTGCTGGGCATCGTGAGCGTCAAGCCCGGCTCGGGCACCTACCTGCGAGGAACGGCGAGCGACCTGCTCCCGAACACGCTCAGCTGGGGGTTGCTCATCGGCAGGCAGAGCACCGAGGAGCTCCTCGAGCTGCGCGCTGGACTCGAGATCTACGTCGCACGGCTAGCCGCGCTGCGACAGAGCCGGCCCGATCTCAAGAGGGTGGCGGCCGCGCTCGACCGGATGCGGGCATCCACCGACGACCTCACCGCGTTCGTCGCGGCCGACCGTGCGTTCCACGACGCGCTGGCTGCTGCCGCTGGCAACCACCTGCTCATCGAGCTGCTGACGGTCGTGCGAAGCCTGCTGCAGGTCTACGCGAATCGCGCCGTGCACGACGCGGACGACGCGCGCATCGCCCAGGCCGAACACGAGACCATCCACGCGGCGATCCTGAGCGGCGACGATGACGCGGCCGCTTCCGCGATGGCGACCCACATGGCGACGGCGGCGAAGCGTCTCGTCAACGCGGCCAACCCCGCTTAGCGCCGAACACGCTCAGGCGCGCAGTTTAATCGCGGCTTGCAATTGGTCAACCGGTTTGTCAGAGTGGTTTCATCGTCGTCGATCGATCCGGAGTCGCTGTGGACCTGAACCCCTCACCCGCCCCCGAAAGCGAAGGAGCCACCGCATGACCCGGTTGTGGAACGACCCCGCCGACTTCGCGGACGAGATGATCGACGGCTTCGTCGCCGCGAACACGCGGTACGTGCGTCGTGTGCCGGGCGGCGTGGTGCGCAGCACGGCGGTGCCGGCCGGACACGTCGCCGTCGTCGTCGGCGGAGGCTCCGGCCACTACCCCGCGTTCGGCGGACTCGTCGGCCCCGGCCTCGCGCACGGCGCAGCGATGGGCAACCTCTTCGCATCGCCGTCGACACAGCAGATCGTCTCGGTCGCCAAGGCAGCGGATGCCGGCGGCGGCGTGTTCTTCACCTACGGCAACTACGCGGGCGACGTTCTCAACTTCGACGCGGCGCAAGACCGGCTCCGCGCAGACGGCATCGCCTGCGAGACCGTCACCGTGACCGACGACATCTTCAGCGCATCCAGTGCCGAGAAGCACAAGCGCCGCGGCATCGCCGGCGACCTCACCGTGTTCCGCACTGCGGCCGCGGCGGCGGAGCACGGATACGACCTCGCGGGTGTGACCCGCGTCGCCGCCCTGGCGAACGAGCGCACCCGGTCGATCGGCGTCGCCTTCACCGGGTGTACCCTCCCGGGTGCCGACGCCCCGCTGTTCACGGTGCCGGAGGGGCGCATGGCGATCGGGCTGGGCATCCACGGCGAGCCCGGGATCGATGAGACCGACATCCCCACCGCGGACGGCCTGGCTGAGTTGCTGGTCGGTCGTCTGCTCGACGAGGTGCCCGACGGGGTCGAGGTGGCGGGCGCACGCGTCGTCCCCATCCTCAACGGCCTCGGCTCGCTCAAGTACGAGGAGATGTTCGTCGTCTACCGCCGCATCGCTCAGTTGCTGGACGATGCCGGCATCGAGATCGTCGACCCGCACGTGGGCGAGTACTGCACGAGCTTCGACATGGCGGGCACGTCGCTGACGCTGTTCTGGCTCGACGACGAGCTCGCCCAGCTGTGGGAGACGTCGGTCGACACGCCGGCGTACCGTCGGGGATCGGTGGGACACGTCGAGCGAGCGGATGCCCGCGCCGACTCCGCCTCGGACGCCGAGGTCATCCCGCCCTCCGACGAGGAGTCCAGGGCGACGGCCGCCCTCGTGCGGCGAGCGCTCGAGACGATCGTCGCCACCGTCGACGCGAACGTGGAAGAGCTCGGCCGCATCGACTCGATCGCCGGGGATGGCGACCACGGGATCGGCATGCAGCGCGGCTCGCACGCCGCCCTCGCAGCGGGCTCGGCAGCGGCGGACGCCGGAGCCGGTGCAGGCACGACGCTCATGCGTGCGGCGGATGCCTGGGCCGACCGGGCAGGCGGCACGTCCGGTGCGCTGTGGGGAGTCATCCTCACCGCCGTCGCCGATCGGCTGGGAGACGAGGGCACGCCGTCCGCGACCGAGGTGGCCGCCGGCATCGCCCAGGGCGCGAAAGGCGTGATGGCCTATGGCAAGGCGGAGGTCGGGGACAAGACCCTCGTCGACGCATTGGTCCCGTTCGCCGACGAGTTGAACAGGAGCGTCGGCTCCGGGTCGCCGCTCGCCGACGCCTGGCGCGAGGCCGCGCACGCCGCGACGCGCGCCGCCGCCGCCACCGCCGACCTCCTGCCCCGCATGGGCCGTGCCAGGGCGCACGGCCAGCACAGCGTGGGCACACCCGATCCGGGCGCCCACTCGCTCGCGCTCATCGTGACCGCCGTCGGCGACCTGCTCGCCGACGACCCAGAGTAAGGAATCACCATGACCGAACCCCTGCGCATCGTGATCGGGTCGGACGACGCCGGCTACGACTACAAGGAGGCGCTCAAGCGCGACCTCGAGCAGAACCCGGGCGTCGCATCCCTCGTCGATGTCGGTGTTGACGGCGACGGACACACCCCCTACCCCAAGGTCGCGATCGAGGCCGCCGAGCGCGTCGCCCGCGGCGAGGCCGACCGGGCGTTGCTGTTCTGCGGCACCGGACTCGGTGTCGCGATCGCGGCGAACAAAGTCGCGGGCATCCGCGCCGTGACGGCGCACGACAGCTACTCGGTCGAGCGCGGCGTGCTCTCCAACAACGCACAGGTGCTCACCATGGGACAGCGCGTCGTCGGCCTGGAACTCGCCCGTCGCCTCGTGCGCGAGTGGCTGACCTATCGGTTCGACCCGACATCCGCGTCCGCCGCCAAGGTCGCCGTCATCGGCGACTACGAGGCGGCGGGGAGCTGCTGAGTCCGATGCGTCACGTGAGCGTGGGGGTGAGCCTGAAGGCGTACTTCGGGCGGTCGCAGGCGCGTGCCTGGTTCGACGAGGTCGCCGCCGCGCTTCTCGGCCACGCGGCGCTGCGCGACCCCGACGTCGACGTATTCGTCATCCCTACCTACCTACAGGTCGACGACGCGCGCCGAGCGTTCGACGACCTCGGCATCGCTGTCGGGGCGCAAGATGTCTCCCCCTTCGGCCCCGGCGCGCACACCGGTGAGATCACCGCGGCCGAACTCGCAGAGTCCGGGGTGCGGCTCGCAGAGATCGGCCACTCTGAGCGACGGCGCCTGTTCGGCGAGACCGACGAGTTCGTGGCCGCGAAGGTCGCCGCGAGCCTTTCCGCCGGCGTCACTCCCCTGCTGTGCGTGGGCGAGGCCGAGCAGCAGGATGCCGCATCCGCCGCGACCGAGACGGTCGCCCGGCTGCGTGCCGACCTTGACGGCGCACCGGACGGACCGGTGATCGTCGCGTACGAACCAGTGTGGGCGATCGGCGCAGCAGAGCCGGCGCCGGTCGAGCACATCGCGGTCGTCACCCGCGAGCTGACCGCCGCCCTCGACGACACCCCCGGCCGCGAGGGAAGCCTCGTGATCTACGGAGGATCTGCCGGCCCGGGCCTCCTGACCAGGCTCGGCGACGATGTCGACGGGCTTTTCCTCGGCCGGTTCGCGCACGACGCCGCGAACTTCGCCGCCGTGCTCGACGAGGCCGTGGCTCTGGCATCCGCCCGCCGTGAGCGGGAGGCGAGGGCATGATCGGCCTCGGCACGTACGCGTTCTTCTGGCAGCACTCGGATCGCGTTCCCCGTCCGCTCTCGCTGGTGGACGCGTTCCAGGCGACGCGCGAGCTCGGCGTCGACCTCTTCCAGATCTGCGACTACGCACCGCTTGACACGATGGACTCGCACGAGCTCGTCGACGCTGCGGAAGCCGCCCGCGACCTCGGCATCACGGTGCAACTGGGCACGAAGGGCATCGAGCCTGCGCGACTCGACCGCTACCTCGAACTCGCCGGTGTCTTCGACGCGTCCCTCGTGCGCAGCATGCTGCACGGACCGAACTCCCGGCCGTCACTGCGGCAGGCCGAGAGCTGGCTGCGGGAGAGGATGCCGCGCTACGAGGCATCCGGAGTCACGCTCGCGCTCGAGACCTACGAGCAGGTCGCAACGGCGGAGCTGGTCGGCCTCGTGGAGCGGATTGGCAGCGACCACCTGGGCATCTGCCTCGACCCGGCCAACGTCGTCGCCCGCCTCGAACGGCCCGTCGACTGCGTCGACAGCACCGCGGCGCACGTGAAGAGCATCCACGTGAAGGACTTCGCCTTCGCCCGCCAGCCCGGCTGGGTGGGCTTCACCTACGGCGGCGCCCGCATGGGCGAAGGGCTGCACGACTACCGCCACCTGCTGAGCACAGTGCGACCGCGGGAACGCGGCATCGACGAGGTCGTCGAGCACTGGCTGAGCTGGCAGGGCGACCCGGAGACCACCATCCGCACCGAGCGGGACTGGACCAGAACCACCATCGAATATCTGAGGAGTACCCAGTGACCATCACGAAGGACACGTCCGTCTACACCATCGCCGTCATCGGCGCGGGCGGCAAGATGGGCATGCGCGTCTCGAACAACCTCGTGAAGACCGACCACGTCGTCGCGTACGTGGAGAACTCTCCGGCCGGGCAGCAGCGCACGCTCGACGCGGGCCGCGAGCTGACGGATGCGGCCACCGCAGTAGCCGACGCCGACATCGTCGTGTTCGCGGTGCCCGACCTCGCGCTGCAGGCGGTGACCGCCGAGCTGGTTCCCCAGATGAAGCCGGGGTCCATCGCACTCACGCTCGACCCGGCAGCCGCCTACGCGGGTCTGCTCACGGACCGAGATGACGTCATCCGTGCCGTGGCGCATCCGTGCCACCCGTCGATCTTCCTGCAGCGCACGACGCCGGAGGAGTACGCGGACACGTTCGGCGGTATCGCGGCACCGCAGGATGCGATCGCCGCCGTCGAGTCGGACGACCCGGAGAAGAAGGCGATCGTCGAGGCGACCGTGCGCGCCATCTATGCGCCAGTCATCGACGTGCACTTCGTCACGATCAAGCAGCTCGCGCAGCTCGAGCCCACGCTCGTGGAGACCGTCGCGTGCATGATCGGCTCGCTGCTGAACGAGGCGCTGCAGGAGGCCGTGAACACCATGGGCGTTCCCGAGGCGGCCGCGCGGAGCATCCTCTACGGCCACACGCAGGTGGCGCTGGCCAACGGCCTGCGCGGCGACAACCCGTTCAGCGACGCGTGCCTCATCGCGATGGACTACGGCCGCGAGAGCATCATCAAGGAGGACTGGAAGAAGATCTTCCGCGACGACGAGCTCGACAAGAACCTGGCGCGGATGCTTCACCTCGACCACATCGAGCGCTGAGGAGCTGGCATGGGAGCACTGCAGGGTAAGACCGCACTCGTCACCGGCTCAGGCACGGGCATCGGCAGAGCGGTGGCCGAGCGCTTTGCGCGGGAGGGCGCGCGCGTGGTCATCGCCGACCGGGATGCCGGTGCCGCAGAGGCGACGGCGGCCGCGATCGGGGTCACCGCCCGCGCCGCCGTGATGGACATCTCCGACGAGGCATCCGTCGCATCCGCGTTCGCCTCGCTCGAAGGCGCTGGCTGGGCGCCCGGCGTGGTAGTGGCGAACGCCGGAGTGCAGCTGTTCGGGCAGGATGCCAAGATCGCAGACCTCGATCTCGAGGTGTGGAACCGAACGATCGGGATCAATCTGACCGGCACGTTCCTCACGGTCAAGCACGCGGTGCGATCCATGCGATCCCGAGGAGGTGGGTCGATCATCCTCACCGGCAGCCCGACCGGCCTCAACGGCGAGGGCGCCGACTTCACCGCCTACAGTGCGTCGAAGGCCGGCATCCACGGCCTCGCCCGCACTGTCGCGGCCGCGTACGCAAGCGACAACATCCGAGTGAACACCGTCGTGCCCGCCTACACCGAGACGACGCTGGTCACCACGATCAGCAGCGACCCCGAGTCGCGCAAGGCGATCGTCGGACGCATCCCCCTCGGACGTGCCGGGACCCCGCACGACGTCGAGGGCATCATGGTGTTCCTCGCCTCCGACGACGGTGCCTTCGCGACGGGTTCGCTGTTCGCCGTCGACGGCGGCATGACGACGCTCTGACATGAGTTGGCATGCACCCGGCCGCACCTGGCGGAGTGGACCGTGGTCGGTCGAGCTGCGCGACGACGAGCTCGCCGACGTCGCGTTCGACGAGCGAACGGCGCTGCGCAGCATCCGCGCCGTCGTGCGCGACCGCAACTGGGACACCGCGCGACTCGTGGTGGATGACGTGACGATGGGTGCCGACGAGGTTGTGCTGCGAGTGCACACCGACGGACTCGACGTCCGGTTCACCGGAGCGCTGCACATGGCCACCACGCAGTCGCGGCTCGTCGTGCAGCTGGACCTGCAGGCGGAGGCCGCGTTCGCCACGAACCGCATCGGGCTCGTCGTGCTGCATCCGCCCGGCGTCGCCGGCGCTTCGCTCCGCGTGCGGCATTCCAACGGAGACGAGGAGGTCACACGCTTCCCCTCCGAGATCAGCCCGCACCAGCCGGTGCTCGACATCGCCGGACTCGCTTGGACCAGCGACGGACTGGAGATCGCGCTGACATTCGAGGGTGATGCGTTCGAGATGGAAGACCAGCGCAACTGGACGGATGCCTCGTTCAAGACCTACAGTCGCCCGCTCGCCCTGCCGTTCCCGTATGGCATCGAGGCAGGTGAGCACGTGCGGCAGCGGGTCGAGGTGCAGGCGCGTGCCGTGGGCGAGCCGGTGACGGGTGCTCCCGACGTCATCGAGCTGGACGCCGGTGGGCCGTTTCCCGACATCGTGGTCGGGTCGGCAACGGCTCCCGACCCTGCGCCCGCCATCGAGCCCGTCGGCCGGGCGGTGCTCGTCGAACTCGACCTCGCGACGCTGAACTGGCGCGCCGCGCTCGACCGCGCCGCCGCGACGGGACTGCCGCTCGATGTGAGGTTCGTGCTGTCGGATGCCGAACCATCCGCGATCCTCGAAGGCGCCGGCGCACTCCGCGAGCACGACGTCGTCCGCGTCACCGCATTCAATCCGACCGGCGACGCCGAGCACGTCTCGGATGCCGCGGCGATCGACGCGCTGCGCGACGCGCTCGCGGCTGCCGGAGCGTCGGCATCCGTCGTCGGAGGAGCGCGGTCGCACTTCACTGAGCTGAACCGCGAGCGCCACCGGCTGCCCGCCGGGCTCGAGGGCATCGTGTTCAGCATCGCTCCGCTCTTCCACACCCGGGGCACCGAACAGCTCGTCGAATCGCTTGCCATGCAGCGGCTGGTCGCGCAGCAGGCCGTCGACTACGCGGCCGGGCTCCCCGTCCACGTCGGACCGGTCACGCTGCGTCCCCGGTTCAACAATGTGGCGACCACTCCGCCACCCAGGCCCGCGCACGCAGACCTTCGCGAGGGCTACGGTCCGCAACTCGTCGACGCCGACGACGAACGACAGGATGCCTCCGAGCTCGCCGCCTGGACCGTAGCGAGCGCCGCAGCACTCGCCGTTCCGGGTGTCGCGAGCATCGCGTTCTTCGAGGAGTGGGGGCCCCGCGGCATCCGAACGACCGCCGGAACGGACCGCCCGGTGGCGCACGCGGTGCGGGCTCTCGCGCAGCTGCACGGCCACCGGCTCCTGCACGGCTCGAGTCCGGACGGCCTCGTCTGGGCGATCGGCGGTGTCTCGGATGCCGGCCACGAGTCGGTGCTGGTCGCCAACCTCGACCGCGTCCAACGCACGGTAGACATCCGAACCCTCGCACAATCGCGGGTCGTCACCGTCGCTCCCGGTGAATGGACCGCCCTCCACCCGAAAGGTGAACACGCATGAGACGCCGACTGATCATCGACACGGATGCCAAGAACGAGGCGGACGACCAGTTCGCGATCGTGCACGCGCTGCCCTCGCCGAGCCTCGACATCGCAGGGATCGTTCCAGCCCACTTCGGCGACGCCAGAATCCGGCACAGCATGCAGGACAGCCGGGACGAGGTCGACCTGCTCCTCCGACTGCTCGACCGGGACGACGTCGTGGTCGCCAACGGTGCAGAGCATGCCGTTCCGGATCCCCTGACTCCCGTCGACTCAGACGGCGCCCGGCTCATCATCAGCGAGGCGCGCAAGCCGGGTCCCTTGTTCGTCATCTTCCTCGGACCGCTCACCGACATGGCGAGTGCGCTCCTGCTCGATCCGTCCATCGCAGACAACCCCGACCTGACCGTGGTCTGGGTCGGCGGAACGCCGTACGACGGGGTCACCGGCGGAGAACGGCGCGGGGAGTTCAACCTCAGCAACGACGTGACCGCCGCGAACGTCGTCTTCCAGTCCCGGCTTCGCGTGTGGCAGATCCCGATGACGGTCTACCGGATGGTCGGCGTCGGCTATGCGGAGCTCGACGAGAAGGTCGCGCCGCACGGTGAGCTCGGCGAGTATCTGGTGCGGCAGCTCAAGGAGTTCAACGCAGAACACGTGGACCCCGAGATCGAGTACCGCTCGCTCGGCGACTCGCCCGCGGTGAGCGTGGTCCTCAACCCGGACGGAGCGGTCTGGCGGCATCGGCCGGTGCACGTGTTCGGCGACGACGCCCGCATGACGAACGTGATCGTTGAAGGCCGTTCGGTGCTGGTCGCCGAGAGCGTCGACGTGCGCTTCCTACTCGAGGATATGTTCGCGAAGATCAAGGCGCACGCGGCGCGGCGTTAGCGACGGCAAAAATGGCAAACGATTGCCGGGCGGTGCGTGCCCTGCTGTACTGACCGCATCCCACCGCTGAAGAAAGGTCTGCCGTCGTGCCGTTCTCCGCATTCGGAGTCATCACCGATGCCGCGCGCACCGATGCCGCATTCGCCGCCGGCGTCGACTACGTCGAGCCGACGATCGTCGACAACGTGGTCGTGCCTCACGGTGAAGGATGGCGACTGTCGGATGCCTACCGCGGCAAGCGGCATCCGTCGTTCGCCGTTCTGGCCCCCGGCAGCGTGCCGCTCATCGGCATGGAGAGCAGGCTCGACGAGGCACGTCGCTACTTCGACGAGGTCTTCCCGCTTCTCGGCGAGGTGGCCGAACCGGGTGCCAAGGTCGTCTTCGGGTCGGGCCGGTCCCGCACCGCTCCGGATGGACTGGCGAAAGAGGCCGCGTTGGCGCAGCTTGCCGACGTCGTTCGAGCAGCCCGCGACGCCGCCGCGGCGGCCGGTCTGCGCGTCATGCTTGAGCCGCTGAACACCGGCGAGACGAACCTCATCAACTCGATCGGCGAGGCATCCGACTTCCTCGACGCGTTCGAGATCGACGGGGTTCCGATCGTCGCCGACCTGTACCACATCGTTCTCGCGGGCGAACCGCTGGAATCGATCGTGGATCACGCGGCGAAGATCGGGCACGCGCACATCGCCGACGGCGGCCGACGCTACCTCGGCACCGGCGACTGGCCGTGGCGCGAGTTCCTCGCGACCCTTCGGCGGGCCGGGTACGACGGCAGCGTCTCGCTCGAGTGCAACTGGGGCGACGACTTCGAGAGCGAAGTGCGGGCATCCGTCGAGCTGCTGCGCGCGGCCTGACCTCGCACTCCCGAGCGTTCCGCTGCCTCGAATTGCGGTTCGGCGCACCAATACCCGCAATCTGCGACCGCTGAGCCACGGGTCACCGGGATGGTGAACCACGGGATCAGCGGGATGCCGCGGCGCGGATGCCCTCCAGCAGCAGCTCCACGTGCCTGCGCCAGTCACGGCCCTGCGTCATGTTGGCCATGGCGCCGCGCGTGATGAGCACGAAGTCCGCGCTGGTGAAATCGTCGCGGACATGGCCGGCGTCGATGGCGCGGGCGAGGATCCGCTCGACGATCTCGCCGAACTGCTGCTTCTCGTCGTTGATCTCCTGCCAGTCCGGCTCCTCTGGCCCGAGCACGGCCAGGCGGTAGGCGGCATCCGTCTCGGCCGTCTCCAGATAGCCGAGGAGTAACGCGCGGAAGGACTCCCCCGGATCCTCGACCTGCTCCGCCTCGCGCGCAACTGCGGTCATCGCCTCGAAGCGACTGCCCACGATCGCCGCGAGCAGTGCCTTCTTGTCCGCGAAATGCCGGTAGAGCGTGCCGACGCCCACGCCCGCGCGCTCTGCGATCTCGTCGATCTGCACCACGTCGCCGCGCTCGGTGAAGAGGTCGCGCGCCGCGTCCAGGATGGCCCGGCGATTGCGCCGGGCGTCGGCGCGCATCCGCAGTTCGGCTTCGGTCATCGCTCAGCAGACTACTTGACCGAACGGGGGCGGATGCGCATAATCGGAACCGGAACTCAGATTCCGTTTACCGAGGAGGTTCATCCGAATGATCGTGGTCACCGCTCCCACCGGACAGATCGGCAGCAAGCTCGTGCACGAGCTGCTCGAGCGAGGTAGTGATGTTCGAGTGATCGTGAGGGATGCCACGCGAATCGACGAAGGCGTACGCGACCACGTCGAGGTGGTCGAGGGGTCGCACGGCGACTCCGCTGTTCTCGACGAGGCGCTCCCCGGTGCCGACGCGTTGTTCTGGCTCGTTCCGCCGAACCCGACGGCGCCCAGCACGGAGGAGCACTATCTCGCCTTCGCGCGCGTCGCTTCGCAGGCCATCGCCCGTCACGGGGTGGACCACGTCGTCGGTGTCTCGAGTGCCGGCCACGGCTGGCCGAAGCCTGCCGGCGTTCTCTCCTCGGCGTTCGCGATGGATGCCGAGCTGCGCACATCCGGCGCTGCATATCGGGCGCTCAGCATGCCCTTCTACCTGGAGAACCTGTTGCGCCAGCTCGACGGCATCCTCTCCCGCGGGTCCTTCTCTCTGACCGGCGCAGCAGACGAGCCGATGCCCACCATCGCCACGCGCGACATCGCACACGCCGCAGCGGACCTGCTTACCGATCTGAGCTGGTCTGGGCAGGATGACGTGCCCGTGTTCGGTCCGGACCGATTGACCCCCGATGAGCTGGCGGCTGTGATGAGCGAAGAGCTGGACCGCGCGGTGACGTACCAGCGGATGAGCATCGACGAGTACGCGAACCTGCTGCGTTCCGCCGGCGCTCCCGAGCAGCAGGTGCTCGAGAGCATCCAGACGTTCACCGCGGCCGATGAGGGCATCTACGAGACCGACTGGGCACGCGCCGTGCCGACCGCGACCGACTTCCGCACGTGGTGTCGAGAGGTTCTCCTGCCGGCGGCGGCCGCACGTTCGGGGGTCTGATGACGACCCATTACGAGGCGGCGCGACCGGCACCTCGGCCCAGGTGCTGGCCGTTCTCAGGGATGCTTGCCGAGCCGCCGGCTTCGAACCCGTCGTCAGCTTCGAGGCGCGCGGCCACCAGGAAGTGCAGGCCATGGTCGCGATCGGCATGGGAGTCGCTCTCGTGCCGGCGCTCTCCCTCGCGACCCTGCGACCGGACGTCGTCGCCCTCCGCCTCCGGGAGCACCCGCCGGAGCGGCGCGTCGTACTGGTGCAGCGGCGCCACGACCGGCTTGCCCCGGCAGCGATGGAGATGGCAGGCATCCTCAGGAAGGCCGCACGTACGTATGCGCCGCGCTGACCATCCGGGTCAGGCGACCACCTCGAGCACGATCTTGCCCTGCGTGTGACCGGCGGCACCGGCATCCTGTGCCGCTCCTGCCTCTTCGAGCGGAAACGTCTTGTCGACTGCGACCCGCAGCCTGCCTTCGTCGACCAGCGCGGCGATCGCCTCCAGCCCGGTGCGGTCCGGCTCGACGAGGATGCCCGTGGTGCGGATGCCGCGCCTTTCGGCGTCGGCCGCGACCTCCGGGTGCACGCCCCCCGGCACGCCGATGTAGAGCCCGCCACGCTTCATGACACCGACGGAGCGCAGGCCTGTCTGGTCGGCAGCTCCGACGAGATCGACGACGACGTCGACGTCATCGACCACATCCTCGAAACGGGTGGTTCGGTAATCGATGAACTCGTTCACGCCGATGGAGCGGAGGAACTCCTCGCGCGCGGCGCTTCCGGTGCCGATCACGTGGGCGCCGCGTGCCACGGCGATCTGAACGGCGAGGTGCCCGACACCGCCGGCCGCGGCGTGGATGAGCACCCGCTGTCCGGAGTGCACGTCGGCCGTGTCGACGAGAGCCTGCCACGCCGTCAGCGCGGCGAGCGGCAGGGCCGCGGCTTCCACGTGTCCGATGCGTCGCGGCTTTCGTGCGAACTGCCGAGACGGTGCCGTCACATACTCGGCGTACGCTCCGGCCTCACGTGGGAACCACGGCATGCCGTAGACCTCGTCGCCTGGCCTCAGTGTCGTGACGCCGAAGCCTACGCTGTCGACCACGCCGGAGACATCCCAGCCGACGCCGAACGGCAGCGAACACGCCATGCCAGCCACCGAACCGCCCGCCCGGACTTTCCAGTCGACGGGGTTGACGCCCGCAGCGTGCACGCGGACCCGAACCTCTGTCGGAAGTGGCACGGGAACCGGCACCTCGGTGAGCTGCAGTACCGAGGAGTCGCCGAAGGCATCCTGTCGGATCGCCCGCATCGTGTCGTGAGTCAACGTCTGCTCCTTCCGGGACGGCGCGTCCGTCCGTCCCTCCGTCACGACCGTATGACCCGGGATGTGGTTACCTGCAAGGGGACTTAGTTTCCAGAAGGTACTACGGTGGCTCCGTGGAAAGCTGCCCTACCGGAGCACATGACGTGCACAACGTGTACGAGGCTCAGTGTCCTTGCCGTTCGCTGCTCGACCTGCTCGCGAACAAGTGGACCGCACTCGCAATCGGCGCGCTCGAGACCGGCCCCATGCGGTTCGGGGCACTCAAGCGCCTCCTCGCCGGCGTCAGCCCGAAGGTGCTCACGCACACGCTGCGGCGCCTCGAGGACTCGGACCTCATCACCCGCACCGTGTACCCATCGGTGCCCGCGCATGTCGAGTACGAGCTCACCGAGCTCGGACGCAGCGTCGCTGAACCGTTGCGGAGCCTGCGCACCTGGGTCGAGCACCACCTCGACGACGTTCTGGGAACGGAGCGCGAGCGCGACGAGTCGCTGCTCGGGTGAGTCGGCGGCTATCGCACCGATCGGGATGCGATGGGCCGCCGCCGGAGCGCAGCGTCCGCGACCTCAGGCCCTCGGTAGACCATGTCCATCGCGCCGATGCTCTCGCCCGGCGGAACGATCTCGTCGATGCGGTCGAGGATCTCGTCCGACAGAGCCACGTCGGCACCGGCGAGCGTGTCCTCGAGCTGTTCCATGGTGCGCGGTCCCGCGATGGCTGAGGTGACGCCGGGGTGGGCGATGGCAAACGCCATCGCCAGATGGGTCAGCTTGATCCCGACTTCGTCCGAGAGCGCTACGAGTTGTTCGATGGCCGCGAGCCGTCGCTCGTCGCGGAAGTGCCGCATGCCCGTGCTCGCGCGGAAGTTCTCGTTCGCCTGGCCCGCGCGGTACTTTCCCGACAACGCACCGCCGGCGAGTGGACTGTAGACCAGTACGCCCATGCCGTATCGCTGCGCGACGGGCAGGATCTCGCGCTCGATCTCGCGGTCGAGGATGGAGTAGTTCGGCTGTTCGGTGCGGAAGCGCTCGTAGCCGCGCCGCTCAGACATCCACTGCGCCTCGACGATCTCGGATCCACGCATCGACGATGTCCCGATCGCACGCACCTTGCCCTGTCGCACGAGATCGGTGAGCGCCGAGAGCGTCTCGTCGATGTCGGTCTCGGGGTCGGGGCGGTGGAGCTGGTACAGGTCGATGTAGTCGGTGCGCAGGTTGCGAAGCGACCGCTCGACAGCCTGCATGATCCATCGCCTGGATGCGCCGCGGTGGTTCACGTCGTCATCGACCGGGCCGAAGAACTTGGTCGCGAGCACCACCTGGTCGCGTCGGCCGACGAGCGCCTCGCCCACAACGTCTTCCGAGTCCCCGTAGCGGTCGGCAGTGTCGACGAAGTTGATTCCGGCATCCAGCGCCCGGCGGATGATCCGCCCGCCCTCCTGCCGATCTGGGTTGCCGAACGAACCGAGCATCATGGCGCCGAGCGCATACGGCGTCACCTTGATACCGGTGCGGCCGAGGGTGCGGTACTGCATGGGTCCTCCTGTAGCATTTAATGCGGAACGATGTTCCGCTATCACTATCGACTATACGGAACAATGTTCCGAATATGCAAGGAGGAGGTCGCCGTGCCCCCGCAACGCCGGGTCCGTGCCGACGCGCGCAAGAACCTCGACGGCCTGCTTGTGGCAGCCCGGACCGTGTTCGCACGGGCGGGCGTCGATGCTCCGGCCCGCGAAATCGCAGCCGAAGCCGGCGTGGGGGTGGGCACGCTGTACCGCCACTTCCCCAACCGTGCCGACCTCGTCGCTGCCGTCTTCACCACGGAGATCGACGCGACCGCCGCGGCGGCTTCCGAGCTCCTCTCCACCCACGCTCCCGGAGAAGCGCTGGATCTCTGGATCACCCGTTTCACGCAGTTCGTCGCGACGAAGCAGGGCCTCTCGGATGCTCTGCGCTCCGGCGAACCGGCGTTCGACGCGCTCCCGGCCTACCTCGGCGAGAAGCTCGGACCCGCCATCCGGTCCCTACTGGATGCCGCGGTCGATGCGGACGAGATACGTCCCGGTGTCGATCCGCTCGAGTTGTTGCAGGCGATCGGTGACCTCAGCCACCGAGCTCCGTCTTCGGATGGCTCGCCGAACCCCATGGTGCTGCTGCTGCTCGACGGGCTGCGCGTTCGCCACTGACGAGCTCCGTGCTCTGACGCACGGAGCTCAGACGTCGACCACGACCTTGCCGCGCACGTGCCGACCGGACTGCAGCTCGACGGCGGCACGGATGTCGTCGACCGGGAAAGTGCCGGCGATCGGCACCCGCAGGCGGCCCGCAGCGACGAGGCCGGCGATGTTCTCGAGCGCTTCGGACCCGGCATTGGCGCCGTTGGCCGTGCGCACGCCTTCGACGACGGCCGCGATCGTGCAGATCCGACCATCCGGTACTCCGAGTTCGCGGGCCACGTGCACCGTGTCGGTGCCATGCAGATCCAGCGCGGCCGTGACCAGCCCTCCCATCTCGCGCACGCGATCGACCAGGCCCTCGCCGTACGTGACGGGTTCCGCACCCAACCAACGCAGGTAGTCCGCGCTCGACGCGGAGCCCGTTCCGATCACGCGTGCACCCGCGATGCGGGCCAACTGGACCGCGAACACCCCGACGCCGCCACCGGCACCACCGATCAGGACAGTGTCGTCAGGACCGAGATCCAGAACGGCGAGTGCGGCAGCGGCTGTACTCCCCGCGATCGACAGCGTCGATGCCGTGCGGTCGTCCACGCCATCGGGCGTGTGGTGCGCGACACCGGTCCTGATGTCCCCATCGGCCTCGATGACGACGTGACTCGCGACAGCACGCGACAGGGCGGCGCCGAACACGCGGTCGCCGAGGACGTAGCCATTGGCCTCGGCGCCGATCTGGTCGACCACCCCCGCGTAGTCGGTCCCGAAGCCGCACGGCAGCGTCAGCCCGAACCTGGCGGCGCTGACAGCATCCGAGGTCATGATCCAGTCCATCGGGTTGAGTCCGGCCGCGGTCACTCGAACGCGGATCTGCCCCGGGCCGGCCTGCGGCTCGGGCACGTCCTGCACGGTGAGCGCGTCAGGTCCGCCGAATCTTTCGAGTAGAACCGCTCGGCTGGTCGTGTCGCCGTCGTGCTGCTGCATGCAATCTCATCCTCTTGTTCAGGAAGCCAGCCCGCGAAACGGACTATGCTCCGGTTACATCATCACTCTAACCGGAGCATGTTCCGTTTGACCAGCCCTGATTCTCGGCCGCCACGATCCGACGCGGTCCGAAACCGCGCCCAACTCCTCGCTGCCGCCGCTCGCGTGCTCGCCACTGCGACCGGGGAGATCTCCATGCGTGCCATCGCCCGGGAAGCCGGTGTCGGCGTCGGCACCCTCTACCGCCACTTCCCGACCCGGGAGTCGCTCGTGGAGGCGGTCTACCAAGACCAGGTCATCCGACTCACGGATGGCGCGCGGCAACTGCTCGCCGGGCATCCGCCGGCCGTCGCCATGCGGCGGTGGATGACCCTGTTCGGGGACTGGATCGCCACCAAGAACGGGATGGTCGACACGATGCGGTCGATGGTGGAATCGGGCGAGCTCGAGCACGCGCGTACTCGCGAAGCGCTCCTGTCCGCTATCTCGGCGATCCTCGACGCCGGCAGTTCCGCGGGAGACCTCCGGTCGGACGTCGCGGCGGAAGAGGTGTCGGCCGGCCTGATCGGGATCTTCACGGTCGCACACCAGTCCGCCGGCTCGGTCGACGCCGATCGCCTGCTCGACATCTTCCTCGATGGGCTTCGACCCCGGTCTCGTTAGACCGCGAGAGCTTCGCGCAGAAGGTTCAGATTCTCCAGGGCGAGCACGCTCAGCGCCCTTTCTCCATCCCCGTCGATCCACTCGCTCAGGGCCATCTCGAACACAGTCGCCGCCATATCGGCGAGGAGGGCCGCCGTGCGATCCGGCACCCCACGCCGGAGAAGGCCGTCTCTGACCGCTTCGGAGAGATCGGCCCTCTTGCGCAGACTGCGTTCCCGCAGACCAGGATCGGATTGGATGATGGCACTGCGCCGGCGGATCGTGTCGCGTTGGTGCTCCAGCTCCTCGTCCGAGAACCGCTGGATGCTGGTGGTGACCAGATCGACCGGCGAAGCATCGGCGGGCGCTTCGGCGAAGATGCGGGCTACCAGCGCCGGAAACTGATCCCCGGCGTACATGACCTCCCGCTTGTCGGCGAAGTAGCGGAAGAAGGTGCGGGTGGTGAGGCCCGCGCGCTCCGCGATCTGCGGGACCGTCGTGGCGGCGAAGCCCTGCCGCTCGAAGAGCTCGAGCGCTGCAGCTTCGAGCCGCTCGCGGGCATCCGGGCGCCATCGACTCATTCCTCAAGGGTACGCGATGACACTCAATGTCATCATGTGTATGGTGATGGCATGCAGTGTCATCACTCGAGAATGCGATTCAATGCGGATCGATCAGGACAGGGAGGATCGAATGGCTGAGTCGATATGGATCCTCGGCGCGACCGGGCGCACGGGCAGGGCCGCCGCCGGCCTGTTGCAGCAGCGCGGCATCGCTCCCGTGCTGGTCGGGCGCAACGCCGCCCGTCTGCGTGCACTCGCGGAGGAGCTGGGCAGCGATTTCGTGATCGCGAACGGTCTTGACGACATGGTCGCGCGCATCCGTCACGCCCGGCCCGGAGTCGTTCTGAACACCGTGGGGCCGTTCATGGTCACAGCGAACCCGCTCATCGACGCGTGTATCGCAGCGGGAAGTCACTACGTCGACCTCGGCAACGACATGGGCGTTGTGCCGGCCGTGCTGGCTCGCGATGCGGAGGCCACGCCGGTCGGCGTCGCGCTCGTGACAGGTGCCGGATTCGGCGGCGCGGCTTCGGAGAGCGTCGTGGTGCGACTCTGCGACGGCATGCCTCCCGCTGCGAAGGTGCGCACCGACATGGTCCCGTCGATCGAGATCGAGGAGGGCACGCTCGGCGAGGCCTTCGCCGCGACGCTTCTCACCGGCATGCCCGGAGTGCCCGGCGGCGGCCGCTACCAGGCTCGCCGCATCTCGAACGGCCGTATCAGGCCTGCGGGCATCGGAAGCCGACGCCAGAAGCTGACGACGCCGGATGGCCACGAGGTCAGCTCGGGGCTCATGCCGCTGGGCGAGCTGGCCGCCGCTCAGCGAGCGTCAGGGGCCCCAGAAGCAGAGGCAGCCTCGGCCGAGGCGCCGACCGGTCCGCTTCGTGCCCTGTTCCCGTTGGCGGAAGTCTTCCTGCGGTTCGGCCCGCTGCGCCGTGCATTGATTCGCCGGCTCGCCGCAACCCGAGTCTCGACCCGGCCACGCCCGAGGGAATACTCGTGGGCGCACGCACGAGTCGAGTGGGCGGACGGCCGGGTGCGAGAAGGATGGCTGCGGCTGGGCGACGCGAGCGAGGCGACGGTGCGCTTCGCCGCCGAGACCAGCGTGCGCCTCGCGGAAGGGAAGGGCACGCCGGGAGCGTTCACCCCCGCGGCGCTCTTCGGCCCACAGCTTGCGGAGGCCTGCGGGGGTCGGTATTTCGACTGAACGCGATGACCCCGCACGTGCGGTCTAGAGCTCTGGCTCAGTCAGACCTCCCCATGGACCGCGTTCCGCAAGTCATCGAGCAGATTCGGTCCGCTGGGCTGCCAACCGAGCTGATCGGCGGTCCATGAACCCGAGGCGGCCAAGTCGAGCCCCGCGAGCTGGGCCAGCCATCCGAAGTATTCGGGGGCCTGTTCTGCCGAGAGCGATACCGTCGGCAGGTTCAGGCCCTCGCCTATCGCCTCCGCGATCGCGCGAAGGGTCACGCCTTCTTCTGCCACGGCGTGATACCTGTCCCCCGATCGGCCACGCTCCAAAGCCAGGCGGAAGGCCCGAGCTGCGTCGGTGACGTGCACTGCCGGAACGCGGTTCATCCCGTCGCCGATGTACGCCACACGACCGCGCTCGCGGGCGATGCTGACGTGCCAGCGGAGGCGCCCCTGACGATGGATGTCGTGCACCTGCGGCAGCCGCATGGTCACGACGTTCAGCCCCCGATCGATGAGCGTCTCGGCCGCCTCCTCCGACGCCGCGCGCGCGACCGCGGAAAGCGGCGCGTGCGGATCGCTTTCGATGACCGGTCCTCCTGACCTGGACCGGACCAGCCCGGTTCCTGAGGTGACGATGATCCGGCGGTCCGTTCCCGCGAACGCATCCCCGAGGGCCGTTATGACGTTTCGGTCGTTCTCGCTGGGCTCCCGCGAGTCCGGATGCTCGTGATCGAACGCCGTGTGCACAACGGCATCGACGTCTTCGACGGCAACGCGCAACCGCGACAGGTCGTTCACGTCGCCCAAGAACGGCCTCGCTCCCGCAGCAGCGAGCCGCTCTGCCCCTGCTTCCGATCGGCTCATACCGACGACATCGTGCCCCGCCTGGATAAGGTCGGCGACGAGGCATGTTCCGATGAATCCTGTTGCACCTGTGACGAACACCCGCATGATCTCTCCCTTGCTCACTGGTGTTCTATCACAAGTACTTGTGATCACAAGAACCTTAATTGCATTCCTATACTTGTGACATGGCCCGAGCATCCGTCGACCTCGATGACGAGTGGCGCCCCTCACTGCCGCGATTGCTCCGAGGTCGGCTGCGCGAGGTGAGCGTGCTCATCGAGCAGCGCGGCGAGGATGCACTCTCCGGTTCACCGCTTTCGTTGCCGCTCAACCACTTGCTCGAAGCAGTCGTTCGAGACCCGGGCATCACGGTCACGGCGATCGCCACCGGCCTCGGCAAGAGTCAACAGGCAATGAGCCAGGCCGCCGACCGGCTGGAACAGCTCGGGTTCATCGAACGCCGTATCGGCGCCGGCCGTGCGGTCGCTCTCCATCCGACAGAAGCCGGGCGAGCAGCATCGGCGGACGGCGTGGCACGAGAGCTCGGATCAGAGGAACGGGTACGCGCGGCTCTGGGCGCCGAGCGATATGACGCACTCTTCGCGCTGCTCACGGAGGCCCGTGACGCCCTCCGGGCCGGATGACGCCGTAGACAATAGTCGCAGCCGGTTTTCCGTCCGGAAGGCTGTAGCTATCCAGTCGACGTCGATGTCGCCGACTCGGGGATGGCGCGATCGCCCTGCAGAGGTCTTCGACATGCGCCTCAGGTTCAAGGGTCCCGAATTGCGTTGATCGCCAATCCGGTCGCCGTCCTCGCACCGAACGATCTTCGTGAGCACCAGAAGAACACACATCGCGGCCGGCGGGTGGGCTGCGCTGGCAGGGGCGGTAAGCGGTGCGCTCTTCGTCACCGTTGCTGAAGTGGTCGCACTTGTCGCCGCGCGAGACGCGAGTCCGCTGATCGCAGTCGGGTCGTTCGTGGTCGACATCGTCCCGCGCTGGGCGAAGGAGCTCGCCATCGAGCTGTTCGGATCCAACGACAAGGCGTTCCTGCTCACCACCGTGGGAGCCGCCGCTCTGGTGGCAGCCGCGATTGCCGGCATCCTCGAGCTGTGGCGACGTTGGGCGGGTGCTGCACTGTTCCTGCTGGGCGGAGCGGCGGCGGTCGCTGCCACCGTGACGAGAGCCGACGCGAGCGCGCTCGCGTTCCTGCCCCCGGCGATCGGCGCATTCGTCGGAGCCGCGAGCGTGCACGTCATCATCGACGTGCTCCGCCACTGGCGGTGTGCCCCCGACACCGACAGACCGGCTGGCGTCGACCGGCGTCGCTTCCTGCTGCTCACGGGCGCGGCAGCCGCGGCCGCCGTACTCGCCGGCGTTGGATCCCGCATCGGCTCGGCCGCGACCTCCTCCATCGCCGCCGTCCGCGCCGCGCTGAAGCTGCCGGCACCTGCCAATCGAGTGAAGGTTCCCGCCGGCGCCGATCTCCACCTGAAGAATCTCTCCCCACTGTTCACCCCCAACGCCGACTTCTATCGGGTGGACACCGCCCTCACTGTCCCTTCGGTCGCCCCGTCCACCTGGCGGCTGACAGTGGACGGGATGGTCGAGCAGCACGTCGATCTCACCTTCGATGATCTCCTGGCGATGGGTCTCCACGAGTACGCGATCACGCTCACCTGCGTCTCAAACGAGGTGGGTGGGAACCTCATCGGCAACGCCGGCTGGTTGGGTGTGCCCGTGCGGGAGGTGCTCGCCCGAGCCCGCCCTCGGCACGGCGCCGACATGGTCCTGTCCCGCAGCGTCGACGGATTCACTGCGAGCACGCCGCTGACGGCGCTCACCGACCCTAACCGTGACGCCATCCTGGCGGTCGGGATGAACGGCGAGCCGCTGCCGCTGGAGCATGGCTTCCCCGTCAGGATGGTCGTTCCCGGGCTCTACGGCTATGTCTCGGCGACCAAGTGGCTCACGGAACTGAAGGTCACGACGTTCGCTGCCGACCAGGCGTACTGGACGCCCCGCGGTTACAGCCCGAAGGCCCCGATCAAACTCTCCAGCCGCATCGATACCCCGCGCCTCGATCGGCCGCTCTCGGCGGGCCCTACGAAGATCGCGGGCGTCGCCTGGGCGCAGACCGTCGGAATCGGCAAGGTCGAGGTCCAAATCGACGGCGCCTCCTGGCAGGAAGCCACGCTCGCCCCCGCGATCAACGCCGACACCTGGGTGCAGTGGTCGCTCGACTGGAACGCGACGAGCGGATCCCACACCTTGGCGGTGCGGGCGACCGACCGCTCAGGAAGGTTGCAGGAGGAGAAGCACACCCCCATCGCACCGAACGGATCGACGGGGTGGCAGTCGACGTTAGTACGGGTCTCCTGACCGCTCCCCGACCTGCGTTAGCGTGCGGCTAGAGGACGCGGTCGATCATGGGAGGGAGGTGTCTTTGATGGATGAGCGGGGCCGCTCCGATTCCCGGCATGTGTCACAGTGCCGTCGACTGTACGGTTGGGGCGCTCTCGGATTGGTGCTGGGGCTTGCGGCCGGCGCCGCTCTCACGATCACGTTCGGGCCGGTGCGGCACCGTGACACTGCTGACGCGGCGGACAGCACGACGCAATCGGGCACATCCGCACTGCGTGGTCAGGGCGACGAAGGTGCGACCCTTCTAGCGGTCGACCGCTTCTTCGCCGAAGAACCACACGCTGGCCCCTTGCCGAATGCTGTGACGAAAGGATTCGAAGCTTCTTCCTTTCGGCCGCTCACCGGTACCGCCAACATGCAGGACGCGATCTATGCGGCCGTACGTCTAGACCACGAATACTGTCTCGTCGTGGTCGACGACGGCATCCGAACGGCCGAGTCATGCGGCACATTGGACCACATCGCGCGACTCGGACTGCAACTCACTAAAGATGGCGCCGGCGAGAAGGACGGATTCCCGGTCACCGTGACGGTGACATGGGCAACGGACGGCACAGTCAGCTGGGGTGCCGGCTCGTCCTGACGACCGCGCGGGCGGAATGGTATGGAATTCGGGTGCCGGGCCGAACCGTACATGTGGCGGAGGGCGTGGGATTCGAACCCACGAGGCGTTTCCGCCCACCGGTTTTCAAGACCGGCTCCATCGGCCGCTCGGACAGCCCTCCAGCCGCCGAGTCTACCGAGGGAGCGCCGCTACTCGAATTCCAGTCGCAGACGCAACAACTCGGCGAGGCTCTCGAGTTCTGTACGCAAGGCATCCTTCAACTCCGGCGGGAACGGCTCGTCCTCGTACACCCGGTGCACCCGCAGAACGGATGCCGGCACCTCGCTCGTCGCATCCACCTTGCCGACCAGGCGGTCGCCGTGCAGCACCGGGAGCGCGTAGAAGCCGAACTGTCGCTGCGCCGCTGGTTTGTATATGCCCAGCTGGTAATCGAAGTCGAAGAGCTCGGCAAGACGCTTGCGGTCGAAGACCAGCCGATCGAACGGAGACAGGATCGCCGTGCGGCCCTCGAAGTCATGACCGAGCCCGGCCGGATCCACCCGCCACGTGCCTCGCACACCATCGATCACCGCAGGCTCGCCGGCGTCGCCGACACCCATCGGCTCGAACTGCGTCTGGGCGGTGCGGGCCCGTGCGATCCCCAGCGACCGGAGGCGGCGAGCGCGGCGCTCGCGCAGAGCATCCTCCAGCGGCACCACCGGATCGTCGGGGTAGACGCGCTCGGCGAGATCCCACTGGCGCTCCCGGCCGAGCCGGCCAGCCACCGCCACCTCGCCGCGCTGCTCCATGAGCTCGAGCATCATGGCCGAGTTGCGGCCCGTGTTCCATCCACTGGACTGCCACGGCTTCACGCACTTCTCGTCGGGCAGGTCGCGCGAGATCATCGGGCCACCGTGCCGGATACGGTCGAGGATGTCCCGCCGCAGCGCGTCGTTCGTCGCCACCCATGCTGCCTGGGCGCGCGCCCATCCAGGGGCATCCTCACCCGGCCACGCCGCCATCTGGGCGCGATACAGCGCGACGTCGTGTGCCGGGCGCATCATGCTGCGCAGCTCCACGATCACGTGGGATGCCAGTGCACGCTGCAGATCGTCGGGCCGGTAGAAGCGGCCGAGCCGGCTCCACAGCACGAGGTCGGCGCTCGGTGCGACGGCGGCGGTCGGCTCGTACTGCACGAGCGTGAGCCTGCGCACGGTGTCGAGCAGGTCGACCGGACGCGAGGCATCCAGCAGCTGGGCGCGCACCGCGATGCGACGCGCCTCCTCGCGAGTGAGACGGTGCGGTTCGGTCACGCCGTCATGCTAGGCGGGACCGGCGATGCCGCGACCTACCAGTCGCCGGACGGCGCCGACACGATCGGCACGTCGACCGAGTGCCAGATGGCGCCGTAGTTGTAGTGCCCGCCGGCCCACGGCGAGTTGATGATCGCCTGCACGCTGACCGAGACCGCCGCGTTCGAGTCGAAAGCCTGCGCGATGCCCGAGAACAGGTCGCGTCGAAGCTGCTGCGCGACGTACGAGGCCGCGATCGTGAGGTTGTCGTAGCTGCCGAAGCCGGCTCCACCGCCCGAGCCCAGCCCGTTGTTCAGTGGATTGTTGCGCAACCACCAGCTGTGCGGGTCGTTCTCGGAGTCCATCCACTGCAGCATCACGGTGAGGTTGTTCGGCGTCACGGGGAACTTGCCGTCCTGCAGCACGAGCGCCGCCCAGTCGACGTTCGTCGTACCGCCGACCGTGATGGCGGCCGAGCCGTCCGGGCGGGTGAATCCCGCCGAGTTGTACTTCGGCTGCTCGACCGCGGCCTGCGCAACATGGGCTGAGACGTGCAGCGACTGCGTGTTGGCAAGCAACTGGTCCGCATACACCGTGCCCGTTGTTCCGGTGGCCGCGTTCGCCGGGATCGCCACCATCGCGCTGCCCGCCAGGAACACGGCCGCCGCCGCTGCAGCGGTCACGCGACCGCGCGAACGCCACTCCTTCGCCGGAGCGCGGTGCCGCACCCGGCTGGGCCACACATCCTCGATCGGAACAGCCGCCGTGCGACGGCGCCCGCGCACAGCACGTCCCGCCGAGGCGGCCTCACGAGCGGCGCGTCGAGTGGGGTAAGCAGTCATGGAATCCGGATGTCACGGCGCTCGCATCGCGCACACCGCAGCGGGTCGGGGGCGGGGAGAGCTCCGGTTCGTGCGGAGCACTCAAGAATCGAGGGTAACAAACACCCTCTTATAAGGGCCAGACCGATCAGGGCAGCGCGGCCACCGCGGGCGCCTCCTCCTCGGTCGTCACCGCCGCCTCGAGGTTCCAGATCAACACGCCGTCCGGCGCCTCAACACTCCAGCCCGACCCGCTCAGCGGGTAGGCGCGGGTGGTCAGCGAGCGGCCGGCGCTGGTGAACGCCTCGATCACCGACCCGTCGAGGAACAGCCGGAGAGCGGGGCGAGCGGATGCCTCGTCGAAGGCACCCGAGGCAACGGCGCGGCCGCCGCGCGCCCGGGCATCCGTACTGGCGTGATCCGTGTCGATCGCGACCGTCCCCGCCTCCCGGTCCAGATCGACGTCGACCCACTCGTCGACACCGAAGCGCAGCCGGATCCGACCGCTCACGCCAGCGAGCACGACGAGCTCGGACTGGGCCGCGAGCACGGCGCCGTGCGCGGGGCGGACATCCCCTGCGCGCAGCTCGACGAGGGCGGGGTGAGGCTCGGTGCAGAGCCGGGCGACGCCGGCGGCGTCAGGCGCCAGCCACACGTGGCGCGGCAGCGCGATGGCACCCGACCATCCCTCCTGGTGCCACCAGGCGGAGTCGCGGCCCTCCATGATCCAGCCGAAGAGCAGCGGACCGTACGAGCTCTCGCGCAGCACTGACGGCGCATAGAAGTCGTGCCCGTCGTCGACCCGGCGCGGCTCCGGCGTGCCGTCGAGCGGGAAGGCGAGCACACCGTCCGGGCCGTCCGCGAACGACCACGAGCACACCACGGCCACCTCGCGCCCGTCGACGCGAACGACCTGGGGGCACTCCCAGCCCTCACCGGTGTCGATCGGCCGGGCGTCGTCCGCGACGAGCGTGCGCTGCAGTTCAGCGAGGTGTCCGTCGTAGCTCCAGTCCAGGCCGTCCCGCGAGCGGTAGTGGCGGATCGCCGCCAGGCCCCCCTCGGCGACCGAGCCGACCGCCATGTGCCAGCCGCCGGCATCCGTCCATACGAACGGATCGCGGAACATGCGGATGCCCTCCGCCGGGTTGGGATCGTCGAGAAGCCGCGTCGGCGGCCCGAAGTTCGTACCGTTCTCATCGCTCACCGCGGTGACGATGTGCTCGAGCGGCCGGCCGTGTACGTGGCCCGAGTAGTACGCACGCACCCGATCGCCGTCGACCATCGAGTTGCCCGACCAACATCCTTCCGAGTCCAGCCCGCCGGGAAGGGGGCTCATCGCGGGCCGGTGCAGCGTCCAGTGGACGAGGTCGGTCGTGGTCGCGTGCCCCCACTCCACCGGCACGGCGAGGTCGGCCAACGACCGCGACTGGAAGTAGAGGTGCAGCAGGCCCGCCAGCTCGATCGGCCCGTTGGGGTCGTTGAGGTAGCCGCGCGGCGGGCTGATGTGGAACGCGGGGCGATGATGCGGATGCAGGTCGGTCATCGGAGCAGACTCCTAGCGAGGGTGGTGGATGCGGGCGGTACGGCTCAGCGGAACGAGCCCGCCGTGACGCCCTCGATGAAGTACCGCTGGGCGAAGACGAACAGCAGAACGCTCGGGATCATCGCGAGGATGACACCGGCCAGCACGATCGAGATCGACCCGGTGCCGAGGTTGCCCTGCAGTCCGACGAGGCCGAGCGGCAAGGTGAAGTGGTCCTGCGAGTTCAGGAAGATCAGAGGCCGGTAGAACTCCGCCCAGAAGCCGGAGAAGTTCAGGATGGCCAGGGTCGCGATCGCCGGCGATGCCATGCGCGCGTAGACGTGCCAGAACACGCCGAACTGCGTGGCGCCGTCGATGCGGGCCGCCTCACCGAGCTCGCGCGGCATCTGCATGAAGTACTGGCGCATCAGGAAGGTGCCGAACGCGCTGCCGAGCGCCGGGATGATGAGCGCACCGAGCGAGTCGCTCAGCCCGAGCATCTTCACGATGATGAACACCGGGATGATGATCGTCTGCAGCGGCACCATCATGGTCGCGAGGAAGACGCCGAAGATGGTGTTCTTGCCCGGGAACGAGATCATCGCGAACGCGTAGCCCGACAGGGTGCACGTGACGGTCTGCCCGACCACGATGAGCACCGTGACGATCACGCTGTTCACGAAGAACTGCCCGATCGGAATCTGGTTGAACACGGCCACGTAGTTGCCGAAATCCCAGTCCGTCGGGATCCACTGCGGCGGGTTCGAGAACGCCGCGGCGGGCGTGCGCAGCGAGGTGCTGAGCGTCCAGAGCAGCGGACCGAAGGCGAAGATCGCGCCGACGATAAGCACGACCATTCCGGCGATGCTTCCCACCTTCAGGATGGGGCGCCGGCGTCGGCCCGCTGCGCGGACTGTGCTGGAGACTTCGAGCGTGGTCATTGGTAGAACACCAGCTTTCGGGCGGCGAGGAATTGGATGCCCGTGATCAGCAGGATGATCACCAGCAGCAGAATGGCGATGGCCGACGCGTACCCGAACTGGAGGTTCTGAAAGCCGGTCTGGTACATCGAGATGGTCGCCGTCGTGGTCGCCGTTCCTGGACCGCCCTTGGTCATGATGAACGGCTGGTCGAACAGCTGCATCGCGTTGATCATGGCCACGACCGTCGCGAACAGGATGGTCGGGCTGATCAGCGGGATCTTGATGCGGAACAGCGTGCGCCACGGGCCCGCGCCGTCGATCGACGCCGCCTCCAGCACGTCGGTGGGCACCGAGGTGAGGGATGCCACGAACAGCACGAACGTGAAGCCCACCTGCTGCCACACCACGATGATGATCATCGTGATCTGCGCGGTCGTCGGATTCACCAACCACGGCACCGCGGGTATGCCGAGCTCGCCGAGGTAGTAGTTGATGAGCCCGAACTTGGCGTCGAACAGGTAGCCCATGAAGATCGAGACCGCGGCGGTGGATGCCAGCAGCGGCAGGTAGAACGTGGTGCGGAAGAGCGCCTTCGTCCACTTGTGCTTGCGGTTGTTGACCAGCACGGCCAGCAGCAGTCCGAGCGCGATCTGCAGCACGACGATCCCGATGGCGAGCAGGATCGTGACGCCGAACGACGACAGCACCTGATCGTCGGAGAAGAGCCTCGCGAAGTTCTTGAAACCGACGAACTGAGGCGGGGTGATGACATCCCACGAGAAGAACGAGAGCCCGAGCGACACGAGGATCGGGATGAACGTGAAGACGGCGACGAAGACCACCGCCAGGCCGATCATCAAGTAGCCGAATGTCGCCTGCCGCCTGGCCTCCCGCCGCGCACCTGGGCGGCGGGAGGACCGGTGGGAGCTCGCCATGCGCGCAATCTCTTGCGCGCTTTCAGCTGTGGCGGTCATCAGGAATTCGCCTGAGCCTTCTCAAGGTCGGACTGCATGCCGTCGAGCGCCGCCTTGGCGTTTCCGCTCGAGATGGCCTGGGTCGTGCGCTGATTGAGCGAGGTCGCGAGCGCCTGGTAGTACGGCGGGGCCGAGATCGGCACGGAGCCGTCCAGCTGATCCCAGAACACCGACCAGTGCTCCGGGCCCGTGGTCTTGTAGCGCTCTGCGGTCATCAGCGACTTGCGGGCCGGCGTCGTGACGTTGCCCGGGAACACAAGGTCGAAGGTCTCGGGCTGAACGAGCATCTTGACGACCTCCCAGGCAAGGTCCTTGTTCTTGGACGTGTTGAAGATGCCGTAGCCGCCGGCGCCGAACAGCGACCTGTTGCTCTTCCAGGTCGGGAACGGCGCGACGTCGAACGTTCCGTCCTTCATGCCGGCGTTGTGCAGGCCGCCCGCCCAGAAGCCGCCACCGATCGTCATGCCGATGCGGCCGGAGGCGAACAGGCCCTGCAGCGTCCCGCCGCCTCCGACGTCGGGCGACGGCGAAAGGTTGGCCTTCTGCAGTTCGATGACGTATTCCAGAGCCTCGACGGCCGGCGCGGAGTTCGCGGTCGGCGCACCCCACTTGAAGCCGCCGCCCCTGCCCTTGGCGAGCGGGTTGTTGGCGTACGCCTTCTTCCAGAGCCAATCGCCGCCGGAGTATTTGCCCTCGGTGAGCAGGTTGCCGTTATTGGCGTAGAGGAACGAGGTCCAGCTGCCCCAGAGCCGCACCACCCAGTCGAAGGCGTTGGTGTTGGATCCGAGAGCCGCGATCTTCTCCGCGTTGTTGTGGAACTCATCCATCGTCCAGTTCGCGGATGGCGCCGAGAGCCCGGCCTTCGAGTAGAGGCCGGTGCTGTAGAACATGCTGCCCGCGTTGAAGCTGTCGGTGAGCTCATACAGGTGGCCCTGGTACATCATCGACTCGACGAGTGCAGGATGCACATCGTCGAAGTAGCTCTTCAGCGAACTCATGTCCTTGGTGACGTAGTCGTCGAGCGGCACGATCATCTGCTTGGCCGCCATCTGCTGCAGACCCTCGGTGGCGACGCTCACGAGGTCGGGAGCTGCGCCGGAAGCGATCTGCGTCAGCACCTTGGCGATGAAGTCGTTCCAATCGGTGCCGTTGATGCCCGTGATCTCGAGGCTCGCGTTCTTGTCGATCTTCTTGATCTGCGGCTCGAGCGCCTTCTGCAGCGTGGTCGCTGCGCTCTGCTGGCCGAAGTAGAGCATCTTGAGCGTGGCAGAGGCGTTCTTGCCCCCGCCTCCTCCGGACGACGACGAGCAGGCGGCCAGGGACGCGAGTCCCGTCATGGCCAGCCCGGCGCCGCCGAGCTTCAGTAGCGTTCGACGATCCATGGTCGGGCCGAAGCTGCCGGTCATAGTTCGCTCCTCTCTGAGCGGTTTGTTGTGTGGTGCTGTTGTGGTTTGGGCTGTTGTTCTGAGGGGTCGTATCGGTGTTGCCGCCGTGGCAGGCATCCGTACCAATACGTATTTGCCGGTGCAGCATAACTCGCATTCGATCGCGATAGCAATACGTATTGGTTTCGTGACAAGATGGTTACATCGCCGCGACCGAAGGAGCGAGGATGCCCGACAACAAGAAGCGGCCGCCGTCGCTTTCGACGGCCGCTGCCGAGCAGGGCCGTGACCAGCGCCGCGTGACCATGAAGGACGTCGCGAAGCGCGCCGGCGTCTCCCAGCCCACGGTCTCGTTCGTGCTCAACGACCGTAGGGATGTCTCGGTGGCCGACGAGACTCGGGCTCGGGTGCTGCAGGCGGCGAAGGACCTCAACTTCCACCCCAACCGGGCAGCGAGGGCGCTCCGATCGAACAAGTCGTACACCGTCGCGGTCATCGCCAATCGCATCGTCTCCCAGCCCTATGCCGGCCAGATCGTGCTCGGTGTGCAGCAAGCGGTGCAGCCTGCCGGCTATGTGTGTTTCGTGGTCGAGACCTCGGAGACGCCAGACGCCGTCGACGCCGCCGTGCACAACCTCATCGCGCAGGGAGTCGCCGGTCTGATCTACGCGGCGCCCGGACCCGAGCCGATCCACGCAGCCGTCACTGAGGCAGACGTTCGCACCATCTTCGTCAACTGCTGGGCCGACAACGCGAAGGATGCCCCGCAGATCCTCGCCGACGAGTATCAGGGTGGACGCGACGCCGCTGCTGCCACCTTCGCGGCCGGACACCGCCGGGTCGTCTACCTGGGCGGACCGGCCGACGACTACGCGTGCAAGGAACGCGAGCGCGGGCTTACGGATGCGGCTCGCGACGCGGGGATCGACCCCGCGAGCGTCCGTCGCGAGCACGGCGACTACCACGTGCACTCCGGCTACGACCTGGCGCTGAGGGCGCTGTCGGAGGACAGGCCGACGGCGCTGATCTGCGGCAACGACCGGATGGCCGTCGGCGCTCTGATGGCCACTCACGCCGCCGGGCTCGACTGCCCCGGCGACGTCAGCATCGTCGGATTCGATGACCAGCCCGACATCGCCGACCAGCTGCATCCGCCCCTGACCACCGTGGCGCTGCCGCACCTCCAGATGGGCCTCACCGCCGGCGAGCTGCTGCTCGCAGACGCGGAGCCGCAGGGCACCCGGCTGATCCCATGCACCTATGTGCCCCGAGGCTCGCTCGCGGCTCCGAAGGACCGTTCGTGACGAGGACGCCCAGCACGCACTTCCGGCCGCCCGGAGGCTTCGTCGGCGACGTCATCCCGTTCGAGCACGAGGGCACGGCCTGGCTGTACTACCTGCTCGACGAGCGGGCCGTCACCGAGCCCGCCGATCGCGTGACCGGGATGCCGTGGGCCGCCGTCACGACCACCGACTTCACCCGGTTCGACGACCAGGGTGTCGTGCTGCCGTCCGGTGGGCACGCCGCCGCGGACTTCGACTGCTACACCGGCAGCGTCGTGACCGGTGACGACGGCGCGCTGCACCTGTTCTACACCGGCCACAATCCCGAGGTGCGCAGCGCGCACGGCGATCTGCAGGTGGTCTGCCACGCGACATCCGACGGCGACCCCGGGCGGTGGACGAAGCATCCGGAGTGGACATTCGGCGCTTTCGGCGGCTTTGCGGCCGAGGACTGGCGTGATCCATTCGTGTTCCGGCCCGCACCGGATGCGCAGTGGCAGATGCTGCTTGCCGCACGCCGTACGGATGCCCCGTATCGCCGCTCCGGCGTCGTCGCCCGGCTGGTCAGCGACGACCTGATCGCGTGGCGCCCCGCAGAGCCGTTCTGGGACGCGCGGCGCTTCATCACGCAGGAGTGCCCCGACGTGTTCCGCTGGGGCGAGTGGTGGTACCTCGTCTACTCGGAGTTCTCCGACTCGTTCCAGACCAGGTACCGCATGGCGAAGAGCCCGGACGTCCCGTGGCTGGCGCCCGAGCACGACACGGTCGACGGCCGCGCGTTCTACGCGTCGAAGACGATCGAGCTGGGCGGCGAGCGCTTCTTCATCGGATGGATCGCCACCCGCGAGGGCGATCGTGACGACGGCGCGTGGCAGTGGGCGGGCACGATGTCGGTGCTGCGTGCCACTCAGCGAGCGGATGGGACGCTCGGGTTCGGACTGCCTCGGTCGGTGGTCCAGCTGCACGAGTCGGGTCTGCCGGAAGCCGGCGCTACGAGCATCCTCGATACGCTGACGCCGCTCGACGAAGCGGATGCTAGCCCAGGCGCAGGCGCTCGCACCCGGTACAGCGCGTGGCTGGGTCCCGAGCTGCCGCGGGAGGCTCTTGTCACGGCGGAGTTCGACATCCACGCCGGCACGCATGCGTGCGGACTGCTCGTGCGCGCGTCGGAGGACGGTGAACACGCGTACATCCTGCGGCTGGAGCCGATGCGCGGGCGGCTCGTCTTCGACAGGTGGCCGCGCGGTCGTACCGGGGGCGAGCAGTGGCAGATCCATGGGGATGTTCCGCACGTCGCTGAGCTCGAGTGGCCGGTCGCGCTGCCCGCCGGACGCCACACCGTTCAGGTGCATCTCGACCACGACATCCTGGTCGCTGTGGTCGACGAGGCGGTGGCGCTGAGCACCCGGGTATACGACCTCGAGACGGGACGCGTCGGCGTCTTCGCCAGTGACGGCGCGTTCGACCTGGCCCGCCTCGATGTCGCGGTGCGCTGACGAGATCCTCAGTACGGCGCCGACAAGTCCGCGAACATCGGGAAGTGCTTGACGTTCCTCGTCAATGGCCGCGCGTCGAGTGCGATCGCTGTCGCGGCGATCGCGAGGTCTGCAGAATCGATTCCCCGGTTGCGCGGGAGCCATTTCCTCCCGAGTTCACCCGCGATCTCGGCGACCTCTTCGTCCACGGGATGCCATGTGAACGCGCCGAGCAACCCGCGCGTCGCCGCTTCTTCGGGCGGGCGCATACCCGCCAGGATTTCCAGCTTGACGATCTCGCTGGAGTGCAACGGACCGGCCTCACGCGACTCGCGGAGCACTCGGGCCGCTTCCCGCTCTCCTCTAAGAACGTCGATGAGCACCGAGGTGTCGACGACCACCATCATGTCGAGGTCGCGTCTCGCAGCCGTCGGCCCGAACGAAGTCCCTCGACATACTCCTCACCGTCGATCGCGTGCTCATTCCACGCACCGAACGCGGCGTCGATGGCGCGAAGATCGGCATCCGCGTCCGTCTCCGGCCCGTATCTCCACGAGACGGCATCGCGGATGAGTGCGGAGATGGAACGCCCAGTGCGCGCCGCTTCACGGTCGAGGAGCCGGCGTTCCTCGACCGTGAGCGAGATCTGCGTGCGAAGCATGATGTAAAGCTACATCATATATGCCGCCGGAGGTATGACACCGAAGCAGGCGCATGGCCCGGACTCGAGCGACGCGCTACAGGAATCGGCATCCGCTACACGATTCTTCTGTCGCGGATGCCGATTTGTGTGGCGGCAAGGTCGAGCACTGCCGACCCGCCGCTACCCCGCGGACCCTCCCCCGACGGCCATCGCCAGTACGAGCAGCCCGGGGGTCTTGCCGTCTGCGTACGGCCGCAGGTCGGGCAGCGTCACGTAGGCCACCTGCTTCGAGCCCTCGAGCGGAATCGTGCTCTCGAACAGGCTGAACGGGCCGTTGCCCTTGCCGGTGGGCGTGTTGCGGTAGTCCATCGTGGTGAACAGTGTGTTCCCGGCCGCCGGCTTGTTGTAGTAGTAGTCGCCCGCCGCGAGTGTGAAGGTGCTCGAGGTGCCGTCGGTGTATGTGACGGAAGCGGTCCCCGAGACCGGAGTCGGATACGCGTTCACCCCGAACACCACAAGCCCGAGCGAATCGCCTTTGCCCGACAGCGCAATGCTCTGCCCCAGCGACCACACGGCGTTCTTCTGGCCGGGCGTGAACTGCGGCCAGGTGTAGGTCACCTTCGAGCCCTGCACGGTCGCACCGGGCGCGATGCCCTTCACCTTCTGCAGGTCGTTCGACGAGAGGCTGCTGCGGCTCAGCGCCAGATCCCCGGTGTACGGGTCGGCGCCGTCGGCGGTGATCGCCACGTCGTTGAAGGCCGACTCGATGTCCTTGTACAGAGAGCGCACCTGCACGGTGGTCGTGACCGATCCGAGTACGCCACGACCATCAGAGACGGATGCCTTCAGCTGCGCGCTCCCGGATGTCGCGTCATCCGGCGGCGTCACCTTCCACGAGAGCGACGCCGTCGCTCCCGACTTGAGCCCATCCGGCACGGTGTCGTCGACCGGGGTGACCTTCCACCCGGCGGGCGCCGACAGCGTGGCCGCTGCATCCTGCGTCGGTTGGGCGGCCCAGAACGTCGCCGTCGCGTTCACGGTGACCGGGAGCCCGGCTGCAGCCGCGACTGCCGGCATCCGGATGACCGCGGAGGGCTCGGCGTGCACGCCGGTCCCCTGGTATGCGCCGATGTTGACCGGCCCGGTGGCCGGAACGGGCGTGCCGTAGATGTCGCGTCCGCCGTTGTCCGGCACCGCGACGCCGGCCCGGAATGCCGGCGAGAACTGGCGAAGCTTCAGGCTGCCCAGGTCGTCGAGACCGCTCGGCTCGTGCGTCTCGTCGACGAAGCCGGGATCGGCGGCGACCCCGCCCGGGTTCGTGGATCCGTCCGCGTTGGCGGGCACGCCGGCCACGCCGATGAACAGGTTGTGGTCGAACGAGAGCCCCGGGCCGCGCACCTGAACACCCATCGATGCGTTGCGGTTCACCATGATGTTGTCGCTGAACGTGACGCCGCGGCTGGTGCTGTTGTCGTCCTGCAGGAAGTACGTCGGCGACGCGGACTCGTCCACGATCGTGTTGTTGTAGATCTGCGTCTTCTGGATGTTGCCGGGGCACAGCTGGAACACGCGCGCGGCGTCGTTGTAGCTCACGTTGTAGCGGAACACCGTTCCCCACGTCCACGCGCCGGAGTACGGGCAGACCAGCAGCAACCCGCCGCCGTTGTCGTGGCTGTAGTTGTACTGGAACACGGTGTTCTGCGACCCGCCGTCGGCGTCGAACGACATCCCGTCGTGGTTGTTGCCGCCACCGGACACGTCGTTGTACTGCACGAGCGTGTCGTCGGAGTTGAACGGCCAGATGCCGGCGTTGTTGGCGTTCGAGCGCAGCTGGAATCCGGCGAGCGTGTTGTGCTCGATCACCGCGCCCTTCGTGGTGTCGACCTTGATGCCGTCGCCCGCGATGCTCTTCATCGTGTTGCCCGCGATCACGACGCCGGTGCTCGGCGTCCACGGGCCGAGGCCGCTGGTGTCCTGCGTGCCGACCTCCGGCCGCTTGTTCCAGGTCGACTTGAAGTAGATGCCTTCACGACCCACGTTCGTGATCGTGTTGTCCCGGATCTGCAGCCCGTCGATCCACGTCGGCGTCGTCCGGCCGCCGATCCCGACCTGGATGCCCGCCGACCCGGTCAGTCCCTTGTTGTCGTCACCGAGCACGTCGTGGATGTCCAACCGCTGCAACACGTATCCGCTCGCCTTGCCGAAGTCGGTCAGCGAGATGCGGATGCCGTTGCGCTCGGTGCCGGGGTTCGCCGCATTGGTGATCGCGAGATCCTGCACCGTCACATGGTCGATGTTCTGCAGAAGAACCGCGTCGTGGGCGCCGGCTCCGTCGATGACGGGCGCGGCACCGGTGCCGTACGCGCCGATCACGACCGGAGCGTTCGCGGTGCCCGAACCGTCCGGCGTGAGCGTCCCGGTGCACGTCGACCCGCGCGCGAACAACACCGAGTCGCCCGGCTTCAGGGCGACCGCGTTCACCTCGGCGATCGTGGTGAACGGATGCCCGGCACTCCCGTCGGCCCCCGCATCCGGCGCTCCGCAGTCGGCGTAGTACGCCGTGCCGGTCGTCTGAACCGTTGCGGCGTGCGCCGGCACCGCACCGAGCGCGCCGAGCGGCGGCGCGACCGCGGCCACACCCGCCGTGAACAGCAGGCGCCGCACACGGCCCCTCGTCGTTCCTTCAGCGCTGGCAGCAGCTCCGCGTGTCGCTCGAAGACATCGCAGCATGGGTTTCCTCCTTGAATGCCCGTGACCTGGACATCCTCAGCGGAACGGAGAGCGCCGCGCACGCGAGCGACCACACTCGACCACGATCACAACCGGCCGATCGCGTGCATCCGCTTGTGACGCATTCGAACAATCAGAACAGTGATCGTTACGTCACTCCGCGCCGGAACGCAAGGCGGCCGCCGGTGTCAGCCGAGCCGCCCGCAGCGCGGGATAGATTCCCGCGAGAACACCGACGACGATGGCCGCACCGAAGCCCACGAGCGGCACGATCGGCGGGATCGTGAGCGGGTTGTGCGCCAACCGATCCACCACGGCGGTCGCCAACGCTCCGAGGCCGGCCCCGCCGATTCCACCGATGGCGGCGAGAACGGCTGCCTCGAGCAGGAACTGTGCACCGATGTGGATGCCCCGTGCACCGACCGCGCGCCGCAACCCGATCTCGCCGCGGCGCTCGAGAACGGCGATGACCATGGTGTTCGCGATGCCGACTCCGCCGACGAGCAGAGAGACGGCTCCGAGCGCGAGGTAGAGGCCCACGAAGCTTGTCTTCGCCGCCGCTCGCGCGGCGAGGATGTCCGACGGCCGGCGCACGGCGACCGCCTCAGGATGTGCGGGCGACGCCGTGAACGGGAGCACGGCGGCGACGGCTTCGACCTGGTCGGGATCAGTACGCAGATAGAGCCTGCTGGCTCCCTGTTGGAGTCCGAGGTCGGCTGTCGCGATAGGGAAGCTGACGAGGGCCGCCTCGTCGAGCTCCGGCGCCACCCCGACCGGCCCGAGCAGCCCGATCACGGTGAAGTACCTCCCGCCCAGGTACACCTGCGTCTGCGGGGTGAGCGTTTCGATGCCGAGGTTCTTCGCCGCCTGAAAGCCCAGCACGACGAGCGGATAGCGCTGCGCCACCGCGTCGAGGAACCGGCCGGCGATGACGGATGCCCCGACCGTGCGGGGCAGGGAATCCTGCGCCGCCATCGCCGTGATGCCGCCGGTATCGATGGCCGGAACCGCGGCACTGCGTCGCACCGTCACGCCGGTCAAGGATGCGACCGCGGTCACGTTCTGCACGGGCGGAATCGCTGCCACCATCGACTCGGCCGTCGACGGGAGAGGCAGCGCGGTGCCGCCGAAGTCCTGCCCGGCCGCCACCGTGAGCAGGTTCGACTCCCTTCCGAGCTGGTCGAGCAGCTGCGTCTGCGCGGAGGAGGCGAGGCCGAGCACTGCCACGATGGCGCCGATCGCCACCGCGATCCCGAGAGCGGACAGAGCCGACCGCATCCGCCTTGTCCGCAGCCCGTCGCCGCCGACGCGCAGCGCGTCGACCGCGCGCATCCGGGACCCGGCGGCTACCTCGACCTCGCGCCGAGCCGGCATCATGCCCGCCCGCTGTCCGCGACGACTCGTCCGTCTCGCAGGCGGATCTCTCGTCCCATCGTCGCGGCGACATCCGGATCGTGGGTGATCACCACGACGGTCGTGCGTGCATCGGCGAGAGAAGCGATGAGCCGCATGACCGCGCGCCCGTTGGCGGAGTCCAGGTTGCCGGTCGGCTCGTCGGCGAGCAGGATGCGCGGTTCGCCAGCCATCGCCCGCGCGATCGCCACGCGCTGGCGCTCCCCGCCGGAGAGCTGGCTCGGACGATGCGTGCAGCGCGCAGCGAGACCGACGGCCTCGACCGCCGCGGTCGCCGCTGTGCGACGGCGTCTCGTCGTCCACCCTCGGTACAGCAATCCCGTCATGACGTTCTCGAGCACGGTCAGATGCTCGAGCAGGTGGAACTCCTGGAAGACGAAGCCGATGCGCCACGCGCGAAGCCCGGAGAGCTGGCGGTCGGGCATCCTCGACAGGTCCTGCCCATCGAGGGAGAGCGAGCCGGATGTCGGTCTCTCCAGCGTCCCGATGAGACCCAGCATCGTCGACTTGCCGGAGCCGGACGGCCCCGTGATCGCCACGGACTCGCCGACCCCGACGCTGAAGGTGATGTCCGAGACGGCTGCGACGGCCGCGGGCGGCGGGTACACCTTGGACACACCGTTGAGGTTCAACAGTGCACTCATGACGCGGGAACCTCGACCTTCTGGCCTGGCTCGATCCCCGAACCGGTGATCTGCACGAGCGTGTCGGTGAAGAGCCCGGGCGCGACGCCGACGAGCTGCCGTCGTCCGTGCGACCCGTCCACCCACACGCCGTACCCGCCGCCCGAAAGTGCCACGAGCGCGGTAATCGGAACGGCGAGCGCGTCGTGCACCTGCTGATCGACCACGTTCACCGTGACGGGCGCCTGATCGAAGCCCGCAGCATCCGACCCGTCGGCGAGGGCGATGTGCGCAGGTACCGTCGCCTGAGAAGGCCCTCCGGATTGATCTCCGGAACCGTTGTTCTGCACCTGCGCGACGGCCGAGACGTCGGTGACCGTGCCGGCGATGGTGCGGCCGGTGGGCAACGTGACCGTGACATGGTCGCCGACATGCACGAGCTGCACCTGGAGTGTCGGGATATCGACGGTGACGACGGGCACGGGCGAGGTCGCCGTCAGCACGGGCTGGCCCGGCCCCGTGGCGGCGCCCAGCTCAACGCCGTCGGCCGCGATGCGCAGCGGTCCCGCCGCGAACAGAACCGTGCCCAGTGCGATGCTGCCGGTCGCATCCTGTCCGGTGGCACGTTGCCACGCAAGGATCCCGCGCTCGGTGTTCCAGGTGAAGTCGTCGTCGACGGTGATGCCTGCACCGAAGCCGAGTGCCGCGAGATCCGCTTCCAGTTGCTGCACGTCGGGCCCGGGCGTCATGCCAAGCTGGAACGACCGCCAGCCGGGGCGAGTCCCGTAGAACAGATAGACGGCTCGCCCGTCCACCTCGTAGAGCTCCTGGCCCTGCTCGACGATCGAGCCCAACCCGGGAAGTGCGGTGACGACGCCTTCGGACTGAGACTGCAGCGCCTGCGTGCCCGCGTAGCCGAGTGTCGCCGACAGCTGGGTCGTGGTCCTGAGCGTCGTGCGTACGACCGTCGCCGTCCCTACCGAGACGGTGGGGCGTGGCGCTGGACGGTTGCCGGAGGCCATCCAATAGGCACCGCCCGTGCCCAGCGCAAGCACCACGATGCCCCCGAGCACACCAAGGAGCATCCTGCCCCTCCGCTTCTCAGCCATGAGCGAGACTGCTCATCGTCGACGCCGCGATCTCCGCATCGAGCAGGGAACGACAAGCCGTGAACGCGTTCTTGACGGTCGGGTCCTGCTTGCCGAGGGCGCCGTTGTTGGGCAGCTCGTCGCCGGAGATCCCGAAGCCGTGCCCTGGTGTGAACGGTGTCTCACTCGTCGGGTCCCGATAGTTCGGCAGCCCGTGAGCCCTCAGGCACTGCGCGACCCGCACGCCCGCCTGTACGAGCTTCGGCGGCGCAGGAGACTCGTCATCCGGTTGCAGGCCGGCGACTGCGAACAGGTGGCCGCACGCCTGCTCGAACGCCGCTGTCGCTGCTGTGCGCTGCGCCGACGACATCTTGGCTTCGGCGTCTTGGATGCTGCGGGCATCCGTGAACACGTGGCCGTCGGCGGTGAGCACCGGATCCTGGTAGTCCGGCACACCGTGCTCTCGCAGGCACTGGGCGGCCGCGTGCAACTGGGCGACGCGGGACGCGCTGTACCCGACCCGCGGATGCTGGCGTCCGCTCTGCTTCGTGCCTGAGGCACCGTGGTCCGCCGTGGCCGTGCTGCCGGAGAGCGTCGGAACCGTGGAGCCGGCAGGCGACGAACATGCGGACAGCAGAAGCGTGGCGCCGATCAGAACCGCCAACGTCATCCCCTTCGTCCATCTGGTGCGCATGGCATGCTCCCTCGCTGTGGTGGATATGGCCGGTCTAGCAGCGGGCCGATGACAGCACGGGAACGCCTCCTGTCAGACGGATGTCATGCCCCGCGGCGCATCATGTGAGTGTGCGCGTGCTCGTCGTCGAGGATCACGTCGCGCTGGCGGACCGCATCGCGGAGGGCCTGCGCGATGCGGGGATGGCCGTCGACGCCGTCTACGACGGTCAGGCCGCCCTCGATCAGGCGGGCGTCGTCGACTATGACGTGATCGTGCTGGACCGCGACCTTCCCGTCGTTCACGGCGACCGGGTCTGTCGCACGCTCGTCAGGGCGCAGACACCGAGCCGAATTCTGATGCTGACTGCGGCATCCGATGTCGACGATCGCGTCGATGGGCTCGAACTCGGGGCCGACGACTACCTCGGCAAGCCGTTCGCGTTCCACGAGCTCATCGCGAGGCTGCGGGCGCTCGACCGTCGGGGGCCCGGCGCCTCGCCGATCGTCAGCAGGGGCGACCTCGTCGTCGACCGCGCCAGGCACCGGGTCAGCCGTCGCGGGCATCCACTCACGCTCACGCGCAAGGAGTTCGGCGTGCTCGAGCGCCTCGCCGGCGCCGACGGAGCTGTGGTCAGCGCAGAGGAGCTTCTCGAGCACGTGTGGGATGCCAACATCGACCCGTTCAGCAACATCGTCGCGGTGACCGTGGCACGGCTGCGCCGCAAGCTCGGCGAGCCGCCGTTGATCGAGACCATCGTGGGCGTCGGGTATCGGATGTGACCGGCCGATGAATGCGATCTTCGCGAGACTGCGGCTGCGAATCAGCGCGCGCACCCGGCTCACCCTGCTCTATACGGGGCTCTTCCTGGTGTGCGGTGCGGCGCTGATCGCCGTCATGTACGTGCTGGTGCTGCAGTTCCCGGTGGCCAGCGGATCATCGCTCTCACCGACAGAGCTGAACAGTCAGATCCAGCGCTGTGAGCACGAGCAGACTCTGAAGGGGCCGATTCCGCCTGACGCCAAGAAGAAGTGCATTGCCCTGTACTCGGACGCCGCGCAGGCCGGTGCCGCCGCCCAACGCGTCGCCACCCTCGACAATCTCCTGCTGTACTCGCTGCTGACGCTGGGGTGCATGACGGTGCTCGCCGCGGTGCTCGGGTGGTTCGTCGCAGGGCGCATCCTGCGGCCCGTGCACCAGCTCACGGCGGCGGCGAGACAGGCGACGGAGCACACGCTGTCCGCCCGCCTCGCCCTTCAGGGCAGGCACGACGAGCTGCGCGAGCTCGCCGACACCTTCGACGACATGCTCGACCGCCTCGACCGGGCGTTTGGTGCGCAGCGACAGTTCATCGCCAACGCCGGGCACGAGCTGCGCACGCCGCTGACCGTGATGCGCACGTCCATCGACGTCTTCCTCGCCAAGGAGCATCCCACCGCGGACGAGACCGCGACGATGTGCACCGAGGTGCGCCGCGCGGTCGATGGTGCGGAGCGGCTCATCGACGCACTTCTCACGCTGGCGCGCAACGAGCAGGCGCCTGCCGGAGCGGAGCCGCTCGACCTGGCGGTCATCGTCGAGGACTGCATCGACGATCGCGCGGGTCGCGAGCCGACACCCACGTTGCGCCTGCACGATGCACCGGTCGTCGGCGACCGCGTGCTGCTCGAGCGTCTCGTGGGCAACCTTCTCGACAACGCCGAGCGTTACAACGTGCCAGAGGGCACGATCACAGTGACGACCGGAATCGACGGCGATACCGCCCTGCTGGGGGTCTCGAACACGGGACCGCAGATCCCCTCCGGCGACGTCGAACGGCTCTTCCTCCCCTTCACCAGGCGTGACGATCGCATCGGACACGAAGGGTTCGGACTCGGACTGGCGCTCGTCCGTTCCATCACCGCTGCCCACGGCGGAACGGTCACCGCGACGGCACGCCGGGAAGGCGGCCTCGACGTCGAAGTGCGCCTGCCGACGCCGGATCACAGTGCGCGGCTCGCCGCGACCGAGAGCAGCACGTCTGCGAGCCCGTCGTCGTCGACCGTGCCGGTCACCTCGTCGGCCTCGGCCTTCACCTCGTCGGGCGCCTGACCCATCGAGACCGCGCGGCCGCCACCGGATCGCGCCAGGCGGAACATCTCGATGTCGTTGCGTCCGTCGCCGACGACGAGCAGGGCATCCGTCGGCAATCCGAGCCGGTCCAGCACACGGGCGAGCGCACTGCCCTTGCTCACGCCCTCGGGAGCGATGTCCAGCCACGCCGCCCAGCCGACCGCGTACGTGACCTTGCGCAGTCCCATCTGCTCGACGATGCCGAGGAACTCCTCGGCGTCGTGCGACGGCGAGACGACCACCACGCGGCTGACCGGCTCACGCGCGAGCCGCTCGAACGGCACCGGATCGGCCGGCCCGAGCGTCCAGCCCGAGGAGTCCATCCCCTCCGTGTAGTACCGCGTGCCGTCGGCTTCCTCGACCATGTAGCTGCCCTCTGGAAGGAAGCCGTGCACCATCTCGAGCACCGGCCGGGCGTCGAACGTCTCCACGATCGCCCGGCGATAGCCGTCCGCGTCGCGCTGCATGATCACCGCGCCGTTCGAGCACACGACGTACTCGGGCTTCATCCCGAACTCCGCCAGCACGTCACGGGCGGTCTCCCAGCTGCGGCCCGTCGCCAGTGTTACCTCGTGACCGGCGTCGATGGCGGCGAGCACGGCATCCTTCACCGCGTCGGATGCCGACCCGTCCTCGTGCAGCAGGGTTCCGTCGACGTCGAGCGCGATGAGCAGTCGATCGGATGCCTGCACCTCTGACGACGTCGAACCTTCAGCCTTGCGTGCCGTCGCCGTCATGCGGTCACCGGACGCAGCACCTCGAGGCCGCCGAGGTAGGGCCGAAGCACCTCGGGAACCGTGACGGATCCGTCCGCCTGCTGATGCGTCTCGAGGAGGGCGACGAGCCAGCGCGTGGTGGCCAGCGTGCCGTTCAGGGTCGCCACCGGCGTGGTCTTGCCGCTCTCGGTGCGGTACCGGATCTGCAGGCGTCGCGCCTGGAACGTGGTGCAGTTCGAGGTGGATGTCAGCTCCCGGTACCGCCCCTGCGTCGGCACCCACGCCTCCACGTCGTACTTGCGTGCGGCGCTCGATCCGAGGTCGCCGGCGGCGGTGTCGATCACCCGGTACGCCAGGCCGAGGGACTGCAGCAGCTGTTCCTGCAGCGCGAGCAGGTGCAGGTGCTCTGCCTGAGCATCCTCTTCGGTCGTGTAGACGAACATCTCGAGCTTGTTGAACTGGTGCACCCGGATGATGCCCCGGGTGTCCTTGCCGCCGCTCCCGGCCTCGCGCCGGTAGCACGTCGACCAGCCCGCGTAGCGAAGCGGACCGTCGGCCAGGTCGATGATCTCGTCGGCGTGGTACCCGGCGAGCGCGACCTCGCTCGTGCCGGTGAGGTACAGGTCGTCGGTTCCGAGGTGGTACACCTCATCGGCGTGCGCGCCCAGGAACCCCGTGCCCTGCATCACCTCGGGCTTGGCCAGCGTCGGCGTGATCATCGGCGTGAACCCGTTCTGCAACGCTGTCTCGAGCGCGTAGTTCATCAGCGCGATCTCCAGCCGCGCGCCGACGCCCTTCAGGAAGTAGAAGCGGGCGCCGCTCACCTTGGCGCCCCGGGCCATGTCGATCGCGTCGAGCTTCTCGCCGAGCTCCAGATGGTCGAGAGGCTCGAAGTCGAAGGTCGGAATCGTCCCGACCTCGCGCAGGGTGACGAAGTCATCCTCACCGCCGGCCGGCACGCCATCGATGATCACGTTGCCGATGCGCCGAACGGCGGTCTCGAAGCGCTCCTCGGCACCGGATGCCTGCGCCTGCGCTTCCTTCACCCGCGCCGCGAGCTGCTGCGCCTGGGCGACGAGCTCCCTCTTCTCCTCTTTCGGAGCGGATGCCACACGCTTGCCGAATGCGTTCTGCTCCGCTCGCAGAGACTCGTACTCCGTGATCGCCGCGCGGCGTTCCGCATCGGCGGCGAGCGCAGCATCCACGGTCTCGGGAGACTCCCCCCGTGCCTCCTGCGAACGCCTGATGATGTCGGGGTTCTCGCGCAGAAGGACGGGATCGATCATCGCTCAATTCTATGGGCGCGCTGGAGCGCAACCGCGCTCAGCGCAGGAACAGCTCGATGACTGGCACGGCGACATTCGGTCGTGCCACGGGCAGCGCGAGGGTGAGGGTCCCTTCCGGCTGTCCGCCCTGAGTGAGATTCTGGGCGGCCGTGTCCGGGGCGATGACGCGCATGGCGATCTCGCTGCCGTCGTTGAGGAGTTGCGCATAGGTGACCTTGCCCGCGAGCCCCGGCAGGTGGAGAGTCTCGAACGGCCAGGCGAACAGGTGCGCGTAGAGCCGATCGCCGCGCTGTGTGTAGCGCACATCGCTGGGCGGCGTGAAGGTGCTCGCTCCGGCGCCATAGATGGAACGCGCGTGCAATCGCATCCACTCACCAAGGCCGGCAAGAGAATCGGTCGCGTTCGCGTCGAATGCACCGCGCCCGTTCGGTCCGACGTTCAACAGCAGGTTGCCGTTCTTGGAGACCCCGTCGACAAGCATCCGCACGAGCAGGTCAGGCGACTTGTACCCCGTGTTGTCGCGGTCGTATCCCCAGCTGCCGTTGAGCGTCTGGCACACCTCCCAGACCACCGCCTGCCCCTCGACCTCCATAGGACGGTCGGGCTGATATTGCTCAGGGGTCACGAAGTCCCCCGGAATCCCCAGCCGGTCATTGACGAGGATCCCCGGCTGCAATTCGCGCACCATGGCGAGCAGTGCGTCAGCGCCCCAGTCGTCAGCGTCCTTCCCACCCCAGACCGGCGGCACGGCGCCTTCGCCATACGAGAAGTCGAAGAACACATAGTCGACACGCCCATACCGGGTGAGGAGTTCGCGCACCTGCCCGTGCAGGTGCCGACGGTAGCGGCCCATGTCACGGCCCTCGCCGAACGCGACGACCGACGACTCGTCCCGCAAAGGGTGGTGCCCGTCGACAGTGAAGTCTGGATGATGCCAGTCGAGCAGCGAATGATAGAAGCCGACCTTGAGCCCCGCTTCGCGTACGGCGTCGACGAACTCGGCCACGACGTCTCTGCCGAACGGCGTGTGCATCACTGTGTAGTCCGTCAATGCGGAGTCCCACAGGCAGAACCCGTCGTGATGCTTCGTCGTCAGCACCACGTACCGCATCCCAGCCGTCTTTGCGGCCTGCGCCCACCCACGGGCATCGAACAGGTCCGGATCGAAGACCGCGACGTAACGCTCGTAATCGGCCACAGACATCCGCTCGCGGCTCATCAGCCACTCGTGTCGCGCACCCAGCGAATACAGGCCCCAATGGATGAACATGCCGAATCGGTCGTGCATGAACCACGCTGCATCGTCAGAGCTTGTCGCGGCAGCGGTGAGCTGCTTTGCAGACGCCGAAGTAGGTTCTGATCGAGGCATCAGGTCGGCAGGGTCCGCAGTTCCGAGCTCACGCGGGTCGCGACCGATCGATATGCGGCATCGATGAGTGCGACGCCGTCGAAACCGGCGCGTCCGTCTGGCTGAGCAGTGTGATCCCGGTGAGCGATGGCTTCGACGAATGTGCTGATGAGGCGTTCGTCGAGCGACTCTCCGTAGCTGTAGGTGATGGGACCGCCGTCGCTCCATCCCTCGATGATCGACGCGAATGGGAGCACCTCCGCCGCACCTGATGTGCCGACGACGGAGAGCGTCACAAGGTCGCCGACATCGGCCGAGCCGGCCGGCCGTGACCACGAACAGTCGATCGATGCGATCACTCCACTGGGGTAACGCAGTGAGATGAGCCCCGCTGTCTCTACAAGGCCCTCATGCCGTCCTGGGATGTCGTTGGCGACGGCGTAGACGTTCGCCGGTGACTCGCGAAGCAGGTCGGCGATCAGGTCGGCCGCGTGCACCACGTGATCCGTAACGGCGCCTCCGCCGCTCAGAGCAGGGTCGGTGAACCACGATCGCGCAGTCGGGATGCTGCCGCAGTTCGTCGCGTTGACCGAGACGATGTCCCCCAGTTCGCCGCGTTGAACGGCGTCGCGCAGTTGCGTGTATGCGGTCGAGAATCGCACCGGAAGCGCGGTCATGAGGATGACTCCCGAGCGCTGCGCCGCCGCAAGAATAGCCGCCGCGTCGTCGATAGTCGTCGCCAGCGGCTTCTCACACAGTACGTGGACCCGTTCCTCGGCAGCGCGCACGACGAGGTCGCGATGGCGCACGTTCTCCGCGCAGACGATGACCGCGTCGGGATGCCATGCCCAGACATCCTCGTAGGTGTCGAGGTAAGGAATCCCCAGCGACTTCGCGAGCCGAGCGCCGCGCGGCTGGGCGTCGCTGTCGACGCCGTCCGGATCGGTGGCGACGAGTTCGACCTCTGAATGCTGCTTGAGTGCCGCGATGTACTCGAACGCATGCGGATGGGCTAGGGATAGGACGGCGATCTTCATGCCGCTGATACCTCTTCCTGATCGTTGACGAGTTCGACAGCCTGTTCCGAGGCGGCGGACAGCGCGATCGCCTCCGCGATTCGGATGGCTTCGACACCGTCTCGTGCCGTCACGCGGGTCGCGCTCCCGTCAGCGATCGAGCGCACGAAGTCCGAGAGCTCCTCTCGGTACGGGCTCGTTGCCGCATCGAAGCTGGGAAGGATGTCCTCTGCCGCCGCCGGCAGGCCGACATGGGTGTAGCCGGGCCGGGCGGCCGAGTCGGAGCGCAGCGTTCCGCTGGATCCTGACACGTCGAATTGAGTCCGGAATTCGATCGGCGCGGTCGTCCAGATCGCGGTCAGTTGCGAGATCGCCCCGGATGCGTGGGTGAGGAACGCCTGCGTGCTCTCGTTGCCCTTGTGTGAGCGCGTGCGAGCGAATACCCGCGTGACGTCACCGGCCAGCCATCGCGCGATGTCGATGTCGTGAATCATGAGGTCCAGAAGCACCCCTCCCGATTGCGCCGCGTCGAGATACCACCCGTTCTTCGGACTCTGGCCCTGGCGGGTGAAGCGTTGCACGGCGATCTTGCCGATCGCCCCGGATGCTACAGCGTTCCGAAGAGCCAGATAGTCCGGGAAGTAGCGCACGACGTGCGCCGGGAACAGGGGAACGTCCGCCCGGGCGAAGCTGTCGGCGAGCAACTCGGCCTCCACGAGGGTCCGTGCCAGCGGCTTCTCACAGACCGTGGGGAGCCTGCGCTCCAACGCGGCGAGCGCGAGGGAGGAGTGAACCTGAGTCGGTGCGCAGATGTCGACGACGTCGACGCTTCGCAAGAGCACGTCCAGTTCGCCTACGACCCTGCCGCCGCCGTGTCTCCGAACGAGGTCAGGTGCATCGTCGGCGACCGAGTAGACCTGCACGTCGAACCCCAGGTCCAGCCAGGCAGGGAGATGGGCGTTGGCGATGCCGCCTGCACCGATGAGACCGACTGTCTGATTCATCGAGTGTGTGTTCCTTTCAGATGTGAAGCAGAGGAGCCGAACACGTCACTTGCCGATGCCCTCGGTCATCCCGCTGACGACGCGACGTCCGACCCAGAAGTAGAGCAGGACCATCGGAGCGATGACGATGACGATGCCGGCGAACAGCCCGCCCCAATCGGACGTGTACTGCATGTCGGAGTAGAAGTTCAGCAGGGCGACGTTGAGCGTCTGCATGCCCTGGTTGGGAACCAGCAGGAGCACGATCATCGTCTCGTTCCACAGCCCGAGCACATTCAGCACGGTGACCGTGGTGATGCCGGATCTCGCCAGCGGGACCATGACGCTGAGGAACGTCCGGAACGGCCCGGCGCCGTCGAGGGCGCTGGCTTCTTCGAGTTCGGACGGCAGCGACCTGAAGTAACCCACGAGCACGAAGACGCTGAACGGCAGACTCAGTGCCACATAGAAGAGCGCCACCGTGATTCTCGGATCCCAGGCCCCGGTGACCCATTCGACCATGAACTGGGAGAGCCCGACGCTGATGAGCACCATCGGCACGGCGAACGCCTGGAAGGGAACGCTCATCCCTGCGGAGAACAGCGAGATGATCGGTCCGGAGGATCGGCCGCCGAGCCGGGCGAGCGCGTATGCTGCTGGCACGCTCAGCGCCATGATCACCGCCACCGACACCACGACCAGCAGCACTGTGTTGAGCGCGGCGACGCCGAGGCCGGAGGTGCTGAGGGCTCTCCAGAAGTTGTCCCAGTGCCAGACGGTCGGCAGCCCGATGGGATCGGCGAAGATGTCCCTAGATGACTTCACCGAGTTGAAGAAGATCCAGACCAGCATTGCGATGTTGATCGCCACCCATAGCCACAGAGACGCCTTCAGCGCGAAAGACACGAACGTACTGAGTGCCGAAGAGAGCGATGGCCGGCCCGGTTTGATCGCAGCATCCATGTCACATCTCCAGGGGTTCGCGGCGGGAGATCCGACGGGAGAGCAGGATCAGGATGATCGTGATGGCGGTCATCACCACGCCGATGGCGGCCGCCGATCCCAGTTGCGGAATGCCCCCGCCGTGACCGCCGGTGACACGCAGATACTGCTCCACGGCAAGAGAGCGGGCCTGCAGTGGCGGATCTCCCGCGGTGCCGGTGAACGCGATGATGATCTCGAACGTCTTGATGCCCGCGATGACCCACAGCACGGCGGCCACCGAGATCATGTCCCGCGTCAGTGGAAGCGTGATGTTCCGGAACTGCTGAAGAAGGTTCGCACCCTCGATCTGTGCCGCTTCGTAGAAGCTGGCGGGGATGCCGTCAACAGCCGACATGAGCAGCACGACGTAGAATCCAGCCGCGCTCCAGGTCAGTCCGACCATGATCACCTGAAGGATGTCGTCCGGTGCCAGCCACGGGCGCTGCAGCCCGCCCAAGCCCAGCGCGCCGAGGGCCGTGTTGATCAGTCCTTGTGGGTTGAACAGGAACGACACCGACAGGCCGATGGCGATCGGCGAGATGATGAACGGCACGAAGACGGCTGAGCGGATGAAGCTGTGCCCCTTCGTCGTGCGCAGCACGATCATTGCTCCGCACGCGATAAGGAAGATCGCGATGCCGACGACAGCTGTCAGGACGAGCGTGTTCCAGAACGACGACAGGAACACCGGGCTCGAGAACATCTTGGCGTAGTTCTTGATGCCGACCCATTCGAAGGGCGATCCCAACCCTGCCCAGGACGAGAAGCTCAGTGCCATGCCGAACAGCGCAGGGCAGATGAACAACATGATGTAGACGATGAGCGCCGGCAGGAGCAGCGGGAGGTACATCCGTCGCCGTTCCCGCTGGAGGGCACCGCCGACACGCCCTCGGCCCGAGGGCCGGGATCGGTCCTGAAGGGATGATCCCGGCGCCTCGGCGCTGAGGAGACTCCCGGCCTCCGCGGCAGGCGAGTTGCGTGCGATGGTCATGAGGGATGCTTACTGCTTCAAGAGCGCGGCCGTCTGCGCCTTGCCCTGAGAGAGGAACTCATCCACGGTCAACGAACCGGCGATGAACTTGTCGTCCAGCGGCATGAAGACATCGGTCCACCACTGCGGGGCGCTGGTCGCTACTCCGTCGAAGTCGTAGCTGATCGTCTTCGTCGTGTCGATGCTCTTCTTGATCCCAGCCAACGAGGCGGGAGCCGGAGAGTCCGTGCGCGAAGGGATGTTGCCCGCATCGGTCGCGATGCGGTCGTCGTACTTCTTCTGCATGGCGAACGCGAGGAACTGCGCGATCTGCGCCTGCTTCTTCGACTTCGGGTTGGCCGCCCAGCCCAGAGCGCCGACGGTGACCACGCTGGCCTTGCCTGCGGTAGTGGGCGGGAAGGCCATCACCATGGGCTTCTGCGTCGCGCTCTTCGCCGGCGCGGTCTCGCTGGCCAGCCAGGTGCCGTTCAGGTTGTACAGGTGGGCACCCTGCGCCCACGCGTTCTGAGCGGCCGGGTACTTGGTCGCCATGTAGTCCGGCTCGAAGAGGTTGGCGGAGACCAGTTTCTGGAGTTCGACAGCAGCATCGCGAACTGCCGGCTTGTCCCAGGCCGAAGCGCTCTTCGAGAGGCTCCCCAAGGTTCCCGGCCCGCCTGTTGCGAGCATGAGCTGGAAGATCCAGAACGCGTTGTACGAGTCCACCGTTCCGTCCAGCGCGATCGGCTGCTTGCCGGTCTCCTGCTTCTGCTTCTGCGCAAGGGCGAGGAAGTCGTCGAACGTCTTCGGCGGCTTGGTCGCGAATCCCGGGTCGACCGTGGCGTCGTACCAGAGTCCCTCGGAGAAGACCGTGTGCGGCACGAATCCATAGCCCTTGTCGTCAGAGATCGCCTTCAGCACGCTCGCGGGCAGAACCTGCTTGATGGTCTTGTTCTCGCCGGGGATGTCTGTGTTGAAGATAGCCGACATGTTGCCGAGCGCACCCGCCTGACGGAACTCCGGTGTGTGGTCGATCGCCGAGTCATAGATGTCGGGGCCCGAGCCCGTGGCTATAGCGTTCTTCACCTGATTCTCTTCGGCATTGCCGAGCCACTGCACGTCGACCTTCTGCCCGGTCTTCGCCTGGTAGTCCTTGATGATGCTGCCGAACAGCTTCGCCTGCGGCGTGCCAGAGGCCCAGGCGCTCCAGTAGACGATGGGCGTCTTCGAAGCAGTGCTGTCGCTGGTTGACTGCATCCTGGTCCCGCAGCCTGTGAGGGCGAGTGTGACCGTGAGGGCCGCCGCGACGGCCGCGGCTACTTTGGGCTTGCGCATGGGAGGTCCCAATCTTCCGTGATCTTCGATGATCTTGAGCGGGCACCGGTGCCCGTGGAGAGATTATATACACAGTTTCTGTTTTAATTATTTCTCGTAGGGTGAACCCATGAACGTCCTCCTCGATCGCGGGCAGACGCTGCTGCACAACGCCGGCGATCAATCGCGACTACGTCGCCTGAACACACTGGCGGTCATCGAAGCCATCCGGGAACAAGCCCGCACCATTCCAGCCACTGCCAAGGCGACAGGCCTCTCCAAGACGTCGACCGACTCTCTGATCTCAAACCTCGTGCAGCTCGGATGGGTTGTTCCCGTCGATCCATCGGCTCCGGTCGGAGCCGGCCGACCCGCCACCCGTTATCGGTTCAAGGCCGAGGCAGCCGTCGTGCTCGGCATCGACATCGGGCGGCACTCTGTGCGAGCAGAGCTCGCCGATCTCAACGGCGAACTCATCGCCGATGCGGAGGCGACCGCGACGGAGGAAGACGGCCCACTCGAAGTGCTGGCATCGGCCGTGCGGCTCGCAGACAGCCTGCTCTCCGCCAATGACCGTGAAAGATCTTCGGTGTGGGCCATCGGAGTCGCGGTCCCCGCCGTCGTCTACAACGACGTGATCACCCGCGGCGCCGAGGGTTGGGCAGGGGTCAATGCCAAAGAGGTTCTCGGTGCCGATTTCGACTGCGAGATCGTCGTAGAGAACGATTCCAACCTCGCCGCATTCGCCGAGGCGTGGAAGGGCAGCGCGGTGGATGTCTCAGATCTCGTCTACATTCACTCCGGCAACCGGACCGGTAGCGGGCTTGTCATCAACGGCTCCTTGTTCCGCGGGTCGAACGGCGCGGCCGGTGAGATCGGGGCGATCCACGAAGTCGGCTGGGAAACGGCGCAGAAGCATCTACACGCGGTGCAGCTCGAGGACGGGTCGGTGGTCGACCGCGAAGCGGTATTCGCCGCAGCCGCCAGGGGAAGCGCCTCTGCACTGGCGGCCGTTCGCCGCTTCAGCGAGGATCTGGCCATCGGCGTGGCTGCTCTTGTGCTCACCGTGGATCCCGAACTCGTGGTGATCGGAGGCGGCAACGTTCGAGCCGGTGAAGTGTTCCTGGAGCCACTCCGGCGTCGCGTCGAGACGCTTTGCATTGCGAGGCCGGCACCACCCATCATTCGCTCCGCGCTCCGCGAGCGGGCATCGATCACGGGCGCGGTCGGGTACGCCGCCACGACCGTCCGCGAACTCCTTCACGCGGTGGCGGCCAGCGGAACCAGCCTGCCGAGCGCCGATGTGCACCCCTCGAAGTGGCCCGGCCGCCTCGACTGACAACCCAGTGCGACCGTGCCGGCGATGGACCTTCGCCAGTGCGGCCGCACTCGTCTCTTATGACACCTTCGGTTGCTGCACGATGAAGGCATCCACGATCGCGATGCGACCGTCGCTGGCGTAGGTGTCGTCGTTCGTGACCCGGATCGTGTGGGTGCCTGGCGCGAGATCTCGGACGACGAACACGGGCTGCTGCGCCGTTCTGGGCGAGCCGAAGCAGTTGATGGTCGCCTTCTTCACGCCGTCGATCGCGATGTCCACACTGCCCATATCGGTATACCGCTCCGTGAGGAACGCAATGCCGGTGCCTGTGAAGGTGTACTCGGCATAGTCCCCCGCAACGGTCGAGTAATGCACGTCATCATCGAAGTCGCCGAAGCCACGGTGGGTATCCGTGCCCCAGCTGCCCGAGTACGTGATTCCCGGATCTGTGTCGTTGACCGTCGTGAGCGTGACGTTCGGGTCCGTGACCGTGACCGTGATGCTCGACGTGAGGCCGTTCAGCTCCACGGACAGCGCCGCCGTCCCCCACCCCTTCGCGGTCACGGTTCCGTCCGAGTCAACGGTCGCCACCGATGTGTCGGACGACGAGTACGTCACTGAATCCGTGACGGTCTTGTGCGAGCCGTCCATGCTGATCGCCGTCGCTGTGAGCTTGCCCGTGTCGCCCACCGCCATCGAGGTCGGGCCGGAGGCACTGACCGCCTTCAGCACATCGGTGGTTGCCGTGAGACCGAAGTCCTCGAAGAGCACTCCGGCTTTTGTGCGGGCGCTCTCCCCGATGAAACGCAGGTTGTGGATGCCTGCGGTCATCTCTACCGGGGTGGAGATGTTCTCGAAGTGCCCGTCGCCACCCGTGTCCGGCACGTTCACCGTGGTGGCGTCGCCGTCGACGTCGAACTGAAGCTGCTGCGGCTGGTCTGACGCGACGCGCAGGTCGAGCTTGTAGTACCCGGTGTATGGAACGTAGATGTTCTCGTACCGCAGGTAGTCCTGCTGGTCGATGCTTCCCACGGCGGTGACCGTCTTGCCGTCGTCGTGGTACGTGCCCGCTACCACGCCGGTGTCAGGCCCGTCCCAGCTGTATTCCTTGGCCAGGTTCCACTGCATGTTGTAATCGCCTGCCGCGATGGTCTCGTGGTAATCGCCTTGGCGGTCGAATCGCATCCAGTTCCAGACGATGTTCGAGTCCGCCGTGATCCATACGACCTTGAACGTGTGCTTGCCCGCAGCGAGCGGCACGAAGAAGTTTGCGGTCTTCATCGTCGTCACTCCACCGGTCGGGTCCAGTGACAACGGTCCGGTTGCGTCCTTGCCGTCCACCTCGAGGCGAAAGGAAAGGGGATCGCTATTGGTGGTCGAGTACCGGAACTGCATCAGATAGGTCGCGCTCTGCGCGACATCGACATTGTCGTAGCTCAGCCAGTCACCCGAGTCGATGACGGAGACACCCGGAGTTCCGTCGTCATCCACGTCGTCAAGTGCGTTCAGCCATGTGCCGCTCTGATCCGTCGCCGACTCCGCCTGAATCGTGAACTCATCAGGGTTGGCGAGCGTGAATCGCATCCAGTTCATGAAGAACCAGTTGCCGTCGTCACGGACGATCCGGATCGTGTGCCGACCCGCCGTCAGCGGGATCTCGCGTTCGATGGTGCCGTACACGTTGTACCCGCCGGTGTCGGGAGTGCCGATCGATCCCGTCGCGTCCTTGCCGTCCACCAGTACGCGGAAGTGGTCTCCTCGGGAGGCTGAAACCCTGAACTCGGCCCGATACGTGCCTGTCTCAGGGACAGTCACGTTGTTGTACTCCGCCCAGTCCCCCGAGTTGCCCATGTAAAGGGCACCGAAACCACCCTCGGCCGGCGGCTCCACGCCGTAGGCACCCTGTGCCGCGGTGTAGTCCTCATTCTCGATCCGGAACTGGGCTCGCGCTGCCTGAGCTTGCGCAGTGGGAGCGGATCCCGTCACCGTGACTGGTCCGATTGGGTATATCTTGTCCTTCCCATTCGGCATGGCGAGCTCGATCCTGGGTTCGCCAGTCGAATCGACCATGGCCAGTGCCAGCGTGTACGAGCCAGGGCGCACGGAGTGCGGCAGCGTGAACGACGAACGCACCTGGTCGGCATCGCCCTTGAACCAGGTTGTCTCATCTACCGAGGAGTCCGTCCCGCTCCACACGACCCGCCCGCTCGACTGGTCGAGGAGGTACACCTTGATCGGATACTTCTTCGGGCTGAACCCGGCCCCGTTGTTCGTCCAGGTCTGGGACAGGTCGAGTGTGCCTCCCGGCCGCACGGTGTCGGTATAAGTGGCACGCTGCATGAGGAATCGGTATCCCGAGTAGCGGGCGAGGGTGGTGAACCATTCCCCATATGCCTTCTTCATGGCGTCCCAGTCCACGAAGCTCGTGTTGTTGATCCCTTGGAGGTTCGAGTGGTACGCCTCGATCGCGTTCTTCACGACCAGACGCGGGTTGTTCAGCATGACGCTGCTGTTCCACGTGGAGCCCTCCGACACTTGGACGTGGTCCCGTCGTTCCAAACGGTTGATGTACGACGTTTCGCCGCTCGTGTCGTACTGCATCCACGGGAACGCACTGTTCACGGTGTCCGAACGGAAGCCCCAGTTCTTGTTCGCTGCGGCCACGTCGTATCCGTAGGCGGTGAACCGCTTGGCCTGCGTGTTGGCATCCGGATCGTTCGGATCGACGTTGGCGCCCGGGTTCTCCATCATCACCATCGTCTTCCGGAAGGCGCTGCTGTAGATCCCGAGGATCGTGTGGAGCGTCTTCGTGCGCGTGGCGTTGTCTGGCCATGGGAAGTTGAGTGCGTCGTTCCAGCCAGACCACTCGCCGAAGAGCGAGAACGCGCGCAGATCGACCCACGCGATTCCCTTGTTGCTGTCATAGCGCTTGGCGAACGCGTGCACCGCCTTCGACAGGGCGTTCAAGTAGATGGGGCTGTAGTACAGCGGCTGCTTCGAGTAGTACTTTCCGTTGTACTGCGCTAGCCGGTAAGGGGCCTTTTCGACATCGAACAACCAGGCCGGCGGGTACTGATAGGGGAAGACGCCGGGGTCGTTCTTCACATCGGGCGCGTCGGACATCAGCAGCTGGATCTCCGCCGTCTTGCCCTGTTGATTGATTCGCTTCATGAATTCGTCGAAGCGGTGCCACGAGAACTTGTTCGGCCCAGGCTCAAAGTCGGCCCAGGCGATCTGCACGCGAACGATATCCGCGTCGTCCGGGATGCGTTTGCGCCCTTCGATGAAGTCAGTGATCGCCGGGTCAGTGGTGAACGTGTAACCCTGGCTTGTCGCCGGCTTGGGGCTGTTGATGTCGAAGGCTGTGCCCGTATACGGATTGCCGTGGAGCACCTGGTGCGTGTCAGTGAACGTGACCGCGCGTTCCTGATGAGGCACAGGCGAACCCGATGCGGCAACGGCGGCCGGGCCGTGCACCGCGCTCATCGCGGTCGTGGGCGCCAGTGAAATTCCCGCGCTCAAGATGCCTGCGACTATGGCCGCCACGAGACTCTTCATGCGACTACTCCTCCTCGAGCACGTTTCAGTATTTTATTCAGCCTGCGGGTTAATTAATACGGGAAAGGGAATCGCTCCGCAAGGCGCAATCGGGAGCTTCGGCGCCCGGGAGCCGTACGCTTCAGCCCGCCCATCAGCAGTAGTCGGTAGCGTGGTGAGGGTGAGCGATCCGGTCGCAGCAGCATCCGATCCCGCGTCCGCCGGTCTGACAGCGGGCGCTCCCGGTGATGCGGATGCCTCAGAGAGCACCCGGCTTCGCCGTGTCGCCATCGTCTACAACCCGACGAAGGCCGACCAGAGGGCGTTGCGCGCCGCGGTGGAGTCCGGCCTGCGCTCAGCGCGGAAGGACGCCGACTGGGCGGATCCGGTCTGGCTGGAGACCACGGTCGACGACGCGGGACAGGGCCTCACCCGCCGAGTGCTCGACGAAGGGGTGGATCTGGTGCTCGCGGCAGGCGGCGACGGCACGGTGCGCTCCGTGGCGGCCGGGATGCGGGGAAGCGGCGTACCGATGGGGATCGTCGCGCTGGG